>JALQSZ010000019.1:238-13285 GCA_023264135.1 Acidimicrobiales bacterium | reverse complement strand
ATCAGGCGTCGAGTGCAATGGCACAAGGGAGCTTGACTGCGAGACCTACAAGTCGAGCAGGGACGAAAGCAGGACATAGTGATCCGGCGGTTGCGTGTGGAAGCGCCGTCGCTCAACGGATAAAAGGTACCCCGGGGATAACAGGCTGATCTTCCCCAAGAGTCCATATCGACGGGAAGGTTTGGCACCTCGATGTCGGCTCGTCGCATCCTGGGGCTGGAGTAGGTCCCAAGGGTTGGGCTGTTCGCCCATTAAAGCGGTACGCGAGCTGGGTTTAGAACGTCGTGAGACAGTTCGGTCCCTATCCTCTGCAGCCGAAGGAGATTTGAGGAAGGCTATCCCTAGTACGAGAGGACCGGGATGGACGTAGCTCTCGTGTGCCAGTTGTCCTGCCAAGGGCATGGCTGGTTAGCGACCTACGGAAGGGATAACCGCTGAAAGCATCTAAGTGGGAAACCCGTTCCAAGATGAGATCTCCCACAGAGTTAATCTGGTAAGGCCCGTGGAAGACCACCACGTTGATAGGCCGGAGGTGTACGTGCGGTAACGCATTCAGCCGACCGGTACTAATCGGCCGAGGGCTTGGATCGACACAGATGTTCGTGCTCGCTATGGAGTTCTGAAGGGGCCGCGACAGGTCCGACTTCGGTCGGAGTTGGCGCACCCTTTTGACAAAGGTTTCGGTGGCTATGGCGGTGGGGTCACACCCGTTCCCATTCCGAACACGGAAGTTAAGCCCACCAGCGCCGATGGTACTTGGGAGTAGACTCCCTGGGAGAGTAGGACGCCGCCGGATTTCTCATAAAGAAAAGGGCCCCCATTGGGGGTCCTTTTCTCGTTTTGCTCCCTTTGCGATTTTGCCTAAAGGGTTCCGAGCTGTTTTCGGGTTCGTCGGGAGCTCTGACTCGAGGCCTGGGGGACTCGTTTTCCGAAATGGGTGGTTGGCCCGGTAGGTTGGGCCGATGGCCAGTCCTTCTTCGTCCAATTCGTCGCGCTCGGGCAAGTCCAACGGCCCCCGAGGCGGCGCCAAGCCCTCGGGCAAAGCGGGACAGGGCCGTGGGTCGGCAAAGGGCGGACCCAAGTCAGGTTCGAAGGGCTCAGGTTCGTCGAATGCGGCTGGTCGGGGCTCCGGTCGCCCCGAAAGTCGAAGTGGTTCAGGCGGTTCCGGACGCTCGGGAGCGCCCTCTCGGTCGGGATCAGGATCGCGCTCAGGATCGGGTTCGAGTTCAGGCTCAAATTCTCGCTCGGGATCGTCGGATCGATCGCGATCGGGTTCGGCTGAGCGAACCGGTTCTGGTCGGTCCAGTCGACCAACGAGTGGTTCAGATCGTCCCCGTTCGGATCGGCCTCGTTCGGGTAGTGCGCCGAGTAGTCGCGCCCGAAGCGGCGCCGATGATCGTGCCACCCGACGTTCAACGACTGAAGACGGATGGGCCGACGGTCCAGCACTCGAGACACCGCGCACCTGGGGCGGAGTCGCCCGTCGCGGTGCAGGCGCCGCAACTGGTCGACGCGTGGTCGGCGCATCGCGTGCCTGGCGAGATGCAGTCGAGGCAGCAACTCCTCAACGACGTCCCGATGCGGCTCGTCGGGCGGCACCCGGTGCGATTCCCGATGAAGCCACCGATGCGGAGCGTCGCGCCGCGAACGATGCTCGCTCATCGGAAGACGCTGCGCTCATCACTGAAGTACGCGACGAGGCAACGGCTGCGGTGTCTCGTGGTTCCTCGCGTCGTCGCGATCCTGCGCCAATCGATTTGGCGGGTGAAGTTCGTGAGCAGCTGAGTCGAGCAGTCGGCACCGCTCGCACCGAACGGGTTGAACGTCGATTGGCGGAGGCTGCTGAGCATTTCGAGGCAGAACGCTTCGCCGACGCTGCGCGAATCCTCAAGAAACTTGTTGACGAGGCACCGACCGTCGCTGCCGTGCATGAGTTGTACGGACTCACGTTGTACCGCCAAGAGAAGTGGAAGCCGGCTGCTCGTGAACTCGAAGCGTTCCGACTGTTGAGCAATTCCACCGACCAGCATCCGGTTCTCGCCGATTGCTATCGCGCGATGCGTCAGTGGCCGCAGGTTGGCGAACTGTGGGATGAGTTGCGCGCCGCTTCGCCGAGCGCCGAACTTGTGACCGAGGGGCGAATTGTGATGGCAGGTTCGCTTGCCGATCGCGACGACATTTCCGCGGCGATCGCGCTTCTCGAACAGGGTTTCACCTTCCCGAAGCGTCCGATGCCACATCACCTGCGTCGGGCCTATGTGCTTGCCGATCTCTACGAACGTTCCGGCGATCTTCCAAAGGCCCGAACAATGTTCGGTCGCATCGACAACGTCGATCCAGATTTTGCGGATGTTCGGCGCCGCGTTCGCGCGTTGCGCTGAACTGTCACACCCCATCTTTAGGTTGTGTCGCACTTCCCCCAGTGACTGTCGATCGAGCAGTTTCGATCACAACTTTGGGAGGCCCAGTGGCCACAACAGCAACGAAAGAATCAGTTCGCACGGTCGGATCCCGCCGCAAAGCATCTTCGACCGAAACAGTGGAATCGTCTGACACGGAACTCGTTCCTGCCGGATCCAACTTGGTCGTACTCCGCGGAGTGATCCGCCGCGATCCCGAGTACCGGGTCCTACCTTCAGGAGACGAACTTCTCTCGTTCGACCTCACCATTCGCGACGGTGAAGCGCCGACGGAAACTGCACCCGTGGTGTGGCACCAGCCATCCGCAGCGGCAGCGAAACTTGCCGAGGGCGACGACGTCGTTGTCGTTGGTCGGGTGCGCCGCCGGTTTTTCCGAGCTGGTGGGTCAACGGCGAGTCGGACCGAAGTGCATGCCGACAAGGTGTTGAGTGCACGATCCACGGTGAGAATCCGCTCAGCGATCGAGCCTCGGGTCGAGGATCTCAATCTCTGAGGCACATGTCACCTGCCGCCGAAGACGATCATTTGAACGGTCTGGCTGGCCTAGGCTCGCCCCCGAACAACGGAGCGATGTGCGTAGGCACATCCAACGGGTCTGGTGGGCACGGGCGCATCAGATGATCGAGGAGAGGCATGACCGACATCAAAGGACTACTCGGCGATGAAGCCGAAGAGTTGCTCACCTTCACGTGTAAGGGCATCACTGCAGATCAGTTGACGCAGCCAGGTGGCGACATCGTTGAGCGCGTGTACCTGCAGTCAGATCGTTCCCCGCAGGTACTGCGAAACCTGCAGTCGATGTTCGGTCATGGCCGTCTTGCCGATACTGGCTACGTGTCGATCCTTCCGGTTGACCAAGGCATCGAACATTCAGGTGCAGCGTCCTTTGCGCCGAATCCGATCTATTTCGATCCCGAGAACATCATCAAGCTCGCGATCGAGGGCGGTTGCAATGCTGTTGCCACCACCTATGGCGTGCTCGGCACGATGTCGCGCAAGTACGCACACCGCATTCCATTCATCGTGAAGATCAATCACAACGAACTCATGACCTACCCCAATGAGTTCGACCAGATCATGTTCGGAACGGTTGAGGAAGCCTACGAACTCGGCGCCGCTGGTGTCGGTGCGACGATCTACTTCGGTTCACCTGAATCGCATCACCAAATCATTGAGGTGGCAGAGGCGTTCCATCGTGCCCACGAACTCGGCATGTTTACTGTGCTGTGGTGCTACTTGCGCAACAACGCGTTCAAGGTTGATGGTGTCGATTACCACGACGCTGCCGACCTCACTGCGCAGGCAAACCATCTTGGCGTGACAATCGAAGCCGACATCATCAAGCAGAAGCTTCCGACGAAGAACGGTGGCTACAACGCGCTCGAGGGTTACGGCAAGACCTCAAAGCTTGTGTACGGCGATCTCGTCACTGATCACCCCATCGACTACACCCGTTGGCAGGTTGCCAACTGCTACATGGGTCGCATCGGTCTGATCAATTCCGGTGGCGAGTCAAAGGGTTCTTCGGACCTCGCCGACGCCGTTCGCACTGCCGTTATTAACAAGCGTGGCGGCGGTACCGGACTCATCTCGGGTCGTAAAGCGTTCCAACGTCCGATGGCCGAAGGCGTTGCCCTCCTCAATGCCATCCAAGACGTCTATCTCGACGAATCGATCACGATCGCGTAAACGAGATTTCTGATTCGCTTCAGTGCAATGGGCCGGCCTTCGGGTCGGCCCATTGACGTTTTTCGCGCAAGCAATGACGCAAGCGTCGTGCTCAACGACAGTGCGCGATAGGAATCAGTCGATTGAACGGAAGACGACACCAGTGCGCGGCTTTGGTGCAAAAAAGGTGGACTTCGGCGGCATTTTTTCGCCGCCCTCAGCGATGGCGATGATTTGATCAATCGTCACTGGGCGCAACAAGACGCCAACCTGTGCAGCACCAGTGTCGACAGCTGTTCGAATGTGGTCAACGCCATGTTGATAGGTCAACGAATGCTCGGGCAGCGCGGCAAGTGCGAGATCGAGTCGACTTGAATCAAGATCGCGTGTCGCGGCGATGGTCTCTGCGCGAGGGCGCAGAAGCCACGAACCGTCGGGAAGTACAAGGACGAGGCCACCGAGTTGTTGAAGTCGGGGAACTGTGGGTGCATCGGAAAAGGAAAACGGTTCGATCTCGAAGAACGGTTCGAATGCCTGGCGAATGTCGACGCCCTCGGGAAGGCCAGTGATGAGTCGATGGATTGGTCCGACATCGAGTTCGTCTTCAACGAGTTCGACGACAAAGGTCATGACGGCATCGGCGGCGCCGCCATCGCCATCGGAGGCGCGACGTTCATCTCGATAGGCCAGAGAGGTTTCGTATCGATGGTGACCATCGGCGATCACGATTGGTGCAGAGCCGATTGCGGAACGAATCGCTTCGATGCGGCCGGAGTCGGTGATTCGCCAGACCGAATGGGTTACCCCATCGGCCTCGAAACGGCACAATGGTTCCTCATCGGAATCGAGAAGGGCTGTGAGTCCGATTGCCGGCGAGAGACCCCAAACCGCAGAGAGGTTTGATCGAGTCGAACGAAGTAAGTCGAGTCGATCGCTTTTGGCCTTCGGTGTCGTGAACTCGTGGGGCAGGATGTCGCCTTCGCCCGGACGAGTGAGTTCCATCGCGCCGATCACGCCGGTGGTGTGGCGCACGACGCCGTTTTCATCGGGGGAGTCCATTCGGTACACGGTGAACGACGGTTGCGAGTCGTCAACCAGCACACCGGAAGCTCGCCACTGGGCGAATTGTGCGGCAGCGTCGCCGTAGGGGTCATCACCTTCAACCGGTAAGTCGATTCGAACGACATTCGCCGGTGCGCGTGCGATCAGTGCGTCACGATCAGTGGGGCTAATGACGTCATAGGGGGGTGAGGTGACCAGCGCAGGATCAAGTGTTGACGTGTCGTAACGGATCCCGATGAATGGTTCGAAGCGTGGCACCGTGTAGTCCTAGCAGACGCGTCAGGTTCCGCGATGCGAACCGAATTGGTCGGTCGTCACGAGTGTCACGGTGAGATGGGAGACTCACGCCATGGCTTGGGCACTCGATCTCGATGGTGTGGTGTGGCTCGAAGACGAACCCATCCGCGGTGCCGCCGAGTCGATCGCTGCGCTGCGTGCCGCCGGTGAGCATGTGGGTTTCGTGACCAACTTTTCCTTCGGTCGTCGCGACGACATCGCTGCGAAACTCGAGCGTCACGGCATCGACGCGTCGAATGGCGTCATCACTTCAGCAATGGCCGCTGCCGCACTCGTGCCGCATGGATCTCGGGCCCTCGTATGCGCTGGTCCCGGAGTTGTCGACGAACTTCAACGTCGCAATGTCGACACCATCGATGCCAGCGATCCGAATGCGTTGAGTGCGGTCGTCGACGTCGTGGTGGTCGGCTACCACCCAACCTTCGACTACCAACGGATGACCGCAGCGTCGACTGCTGTCCGTAACGGAGCACGACTCTTGGGCACGAACGACGATTCCACCTACCCAACCGCGGCCGGTCCCGTACCCGGCGGTGGAGCGCTGCTCGCGTCGATCGCTGTTGCCTCCGGAGTGAGCCCCGAGATTGCGGGAAAACCTCATCAACCCATCGCCGACATGGTGCATGAGCTGCTCGGTCCGAATGGCGTCATGGTTGGTGATCGCCCCGACACCGACGGAGCCTTTGCCGTCACACTGGGCTGGAAGTTCGCGCTGGTGCTCACCGGTGTGACCACGCAGGCCGACTTGCCGGTTTCACCAACGCCCGATGTCGTTGCCGACTCGCTTCAGGACTTGGTCTCTGCGGCTCTGTCGGGGCGCGAACTCGATAAGTAGCGTCATCCTCTATGGGCGCCCGTCGACGACTTGATACCGAACTTGTTCGTCGTGGTCTCGCTCCTTCTCGTGAGAGAGCGCAGGCCGATATCGCGGCGGGAAGAGTCACCGTTGGCGGCGCACCCGCGACGAAAGCGTCCCGTATGGTCGACGCATCCGAAGCAGTTCTGGTGCATGGGCCGCCGCCGAAATTCGTCAGTCGAGCTGGTTCGAAACTTGAAGGAGCTGTTGAACAGTTCGGTTTGCAGCCTGTTCTTGCAGGAGCCCGCGTGCTCGATGCCGGCGCCTCGACCGGCGGGTTCACCGATTGCGTTTTGCAGTACGGAGCAACTGAGGTGGTCGCTGTCGATGTTGGCCACAACCAACTGCACGAAAAACTACGGGCCGATTCTCGTGTTCAGTCACTAGAACGCACGAATCTCCGAACCGTCGACCCTTCGCTGCTCGGGTCACCGGTCGATGTCGTTGTCGGCGATCTGTCCTTTATTTCCCTGGCCTTGGTGCTCGACACGTTGATCGCCGCTTCGAGGCCCGGTGCGGTCTTTGTCCTCTTGGTGAAGCCGCAGTTCGAGGCTGGTCGCACAGAGGTCAGCAAGGGAAAGGGCATCATCGACGATCCGTCGATCTGGCGCCGAGTCCTTTCCGAGGTCGCAGATGCGCTTCTTGTGCGGAATGCGGCCATCATGGGGGTCATGGTTTCGCCCATCACCGGCTCCGACGGAAACGTGGAGTTCATTCTCCTCGGTCGTTTCGCTGGGTCTGCCGACGCAATTGCCGGACACGCTGGCCTCGACGCGCTGTCGCTCGGTGCCGCCTTTGATCTCGTCACCGGTTGTCTCGATGACGCGACGTTCGAAAATGGAGAAGGTTGACGATGGCGGCGTTCGCGTTTGTCATTCATCCTGAGCGTGCAGAAGCGGCGTCGGTTGCACTCGACACCATCTCGTGGCTCATCGGCGATGGTCATCGCGTCGTGCTTCCGATCGAAGATGCGGCACTTCTTGGCCGACCCGATCTCGGCGTTGCTGACGCTGCGCTCGTTGAGAATCTGGATCTTGCAGTGAGTCTCGGTGGCGACGGAACAATGCTGCGAACCGTGGCGCTTGTTGCGCGTCACGAAGTGCCCGTGCTCGGCGTGAACCTCGGAACACTTGGGTACCTCACCGATATCGAACCCGATGGCCTGCGTCCCGCGCTCGAACGTGTGCTTGCGGGGGAGCACCTCATCGAAGAGCGAATGCTTCTCGACATCACGATCGACGCACCATCTGGCGGCGCTTCAGAATCCAATGTGCTCGCGTTGAACGAGGCGGTGCTCGAAAAGACGGGTTCCGGCCACACCATCCGACTCGATGTCGCCCTCGACGGTGCGTACTTCACTCCTTATGCCGCCGATGGTCTGATTGTGGCCACGGCAACAGGGTCGACGGCCTATGCGTTCTCGGCCCGCGGACCAATCGTCGAACCAACGCATCGAGCACTTCTACTCACGCCGGTCTCTCCTCATATGTTGTTCGATCGAACGCTGATCCTCGACGACGATTCCGATGTGTGTCTCACCGTGTCGGGTAACCGCGAAGCGGCGCTCGTGATCGACGGCCGACACCTCGGTGACCTTCAGCCCGGCGATGTTGTTCGTTGTCGTGCCTCGAATCACGTGGCTCGTCTCGTTCTTTCCGGGCCTCGTGATTTCCACGCCATCCTCAAGGCCAAGTTCGGTCTGTCCGATCGATAGGCGAGCGACCACCCAATGCTGAGCGAACTGCGGGTCTGCAATCTCGGTGTGATCGAAGAACTTTCGCTGGTGTTCGCCCCAGGGATGACCGCGGTGACCGGTGAGACCGGCGCAGGAAAGACCCTTGTCGTCACCGCGATCGAGCTTCTCGTTGGTGGAAAAGCGGAAACCTCGATGGTGCGCCCGGGCGCCGAAGAAGCGATTGTGGAAGGGCGTTTCGATCTTGGTGAGACCGAATGTGTGATTCGGCGCGTGGTTCCGGCGAAGGGCCGTTCGCGTGGCTACATCGACGGCAATCTCGCATCGCTCGCTGAGCTTTCCGAACTCGGTACACAACTTGTCGATCTTCACGGTCAACACGATCATCAATCGCTGCTCACCGGTTCGGTGCAACGTCAGGCCCTCGATCGGTTCGGCGAGATCGATCTACAGTCATTACGCGAGGCCCGGCAGCGAGTAACGGACCTCGAGGCCAAGCGGGCCACGCTCGGCGGCGACCCCCGAGATCGTGCTCGTGAACTTGACCTTCTTCGCTTTCAAGTCGATGAACTCGTCGCCGCTGGGCTCGACGATGTCGAGGAGGACGACAAACTTCGGGCCGAAGCGGAACTTCTTGCCGATGCAGGTGGAGTTCGCGACGCAGCCGTTGTCGCGCTCGATGCCCTCAGTGCCGACGGGGGAGCAAGCGACGCCCTCAGTCGCGCGATCGCCAGTTTGGGAGATCGCGCCGTCTTCGCCGACGTTGTGCGTCGTTTGCGCGACGCAACGGCCGAGGTCGATGACCTTGCTCGAGAACTGCGGTCGAGTGCCGAAGGGATCGAAAATGACCCGGAGCGGCTCGCGCTCATCGGGGACCGCCGAAAGATGCTGCAGGATCTTCGGCGTAAATACGGCGAAACCTTGGCCGAGGTCATTGCCTGGCGAGACGATGCCAATCGACGACTGGTGGAACTCGAAGGGCATGACGAACTCGCCGCGGCGATCGATTCCGAACTTGTCAGAGCGAAGAGTGCTCTCGAAGAGGCACAGAAAGTTGTGGCGAAGGCGCGTGCCGCGGCGGCGCCAACACTCGCAGCCGCGGTGGAAGCCCATTTGCCTGATCTAGCGCTTCCGAAGGCCCGGCTTTCTGTCGAGGTTGCCGGGGTCGCTGGGAGCGAGGTCACCTTCCGGTTCGCTGCTAATCCGGGTATGGACCTCCAGCCTCTTTCGAAGGTCGCTTCTGGTGGCGAACTCGCTCGGGCGATGCTGGCGCTTCGATTGGTCTTGACCGCTGGCCCGCCGGTGCTGGTTTTTGATGAGGTCGATGCCGGTATCGGTGGTGCTGCAGCGATTGCGGTCGGCCGGTCATTGTCTGCGCTCGGTGTCGACCACCAAGTCCTCGTTGTCACCCATCTCGCTCAAGTCGCGAGCTGGGCCGATGCACATGTTGTTGTCGACAAAGTGGCCGGCGAAACAACCACGACCACGACAATCGAACGCGTCGACGGGAAGGAACGGGTTGCAGAACTTGCTCGCATGCTGTCCGGGTCTCCCGAGTCCAAAACGGCACAGAAACACGCTCGCGAATTGCTTGAAAGTACGCGTTCGTGATCAACGAATTCTCAATGGTCTGACGTCACGGACTGATCCGCGACGGGGTGCTCCGAACGGGGCTACGCTGCAATCCCGACGTGTTGACTAACGCCGGGAGGCCCCTCCAATGACCAAGCACATCTTCGTCACAGGGGGTGTGGCCTCTTCGTTGGGAAAGGGCATTACGGCATCGTCGCTTGGCCGACTTCTGAAGAGCCGTGGCCTGCGCGTCACGATGCAGAAGCTTGATCCGTATCTCAATGTTGATCCGGGCACGATGAATCCGTTTGAACACGGAGAGGTCTTTGTCACTGATGATGGTGGCGAAACCGATCTCGATCTCGGACACTACGAACGATTCATCGACGAACCATTGAGTCGCGACTCCAACGCAACAACCGGATCCATCTACTCCGCAGTCATCGCTGCCGAGCGTCGAGGCGATTACCTCGGCAAGACCGTCCAGGTCATTCCGCATATCACCGATGAAATCAAGCGCCGAATTACCCGCTTGGCCGACGACTCCGTCGATGTTGTGATCACCGAAATCGGCGGCACCGTTGGCGATATCGAAATCCTTCCGTTCCTCGAAGCGATTCGGCAGTTCCGTCTCGATGTCGGCCGAGAAAACGTTTGTTATGTGCACGTGACGCTGGTGCCCTTTATTGGTCCGTCCGGAGAACAGAAGACGAAACCAACGCAGCACTCGGTGACCGAACTCCGAAGCCGAGGCATTCAACCCGACGTCATTGTGTGTCGAAGCGAGGCCGCCCTGTCGCCGGACCTCAAGCGCAAGATCTCGAATCTGTGTGACGTTCCCGTCGAAGCCGTCGTGAATGCTGCCGATGCGCGTAATCTCTACGAAGTTCCGTTGATCATGCACGAAGAAGGTCTCGACGACTACGTCTGCAAGATGTTCGGATTCTCCGACCGACATATCGACTTGTCGGAATGGGAAATTCTTGTTGACCGAGTCGAGAACTCAACGATTCCACTTCGAATCGGGATCATCGGAAAATACGTTGCCCTTCCCGACGCGTATCTGTCTGTTGTTGAATCACTGAAGCATGGCGGTTTCTTCCATGCGGCTGATGTTTCGGTCGAGTGGGTGCAAGCCGAAGACGTTGAATCGATGACGGCCGACGGTCGACTTGCCGAGCTCGACGGCATCGTGATTCCCGGTGGTTTCGGTGAGCGCGGTGTCGAAGGGAAGATTGCCGCTGCCCAGTACGCGCGAGAGAACGATCTTCCGTGTCTTGGTTTGTGTCTCGGAATGCAGGTCATGACGATCGAATACGCCCGCAATGTTCTCGGCATGGAAGGTGCGCATTCGAGCGAGTTCGATCCTCAGACTCCGTTCCCGGTGATCGATCTCATGGAAACCCAGCGCGACGTCACCGACATGGGCGGAACAATGCGCTTGGGTGCGTACATTGCTCAATTGCAACCCGGCTCACGCGTTGCGGAAATTTACGAATCAGAAGTTGTTTCGGAACGCCATCGCCATCGCTACGAATTCAATTCAAAATTCCGCAACCGATTCGATGAATCGGATTTCGTGTGTTCGGGTACGTCGCCCGATGGCCGTTTGGTCGAGTTCATCGAACTCAAAAACCACCCGTACTGGATCGGCACCCAAGCACATCCGGAATTCAAGAGTCGCCCGGAACGCCCGGCACCGCTTTTCCGCGAGTTCATTGCTGCAGCGTTGGCTCGTTCTGAAGGTCGGAACCCACACCTGCCTGACCTCGATATCGAGTCGTTGTCGGCGTGAGCGATCAGTTTCGCAAGGTCGACGAAGTCGTCCTGCATAGCGGGTACATCTTCGATTTGGTCCGAGCGGAGTTCGTTTCTCCCGACGGGGAATCTTTCAGTCGAGACATTGTCCGACATCCAGGTGCTGTGTCGTGTGTACCAATCGATGCTGATGGTTTGGTCAGCATGGTCCGCCAATATCGGCCTGCACTTGATCGATACGTTCTCGAAATTCCCGCAGGCAAACGTGACGTCGCCGATGAGCCTCCTGCGGAAACGGCGCAGCGTGAACTTGGTGAAGAAATCGGAATGCGCGCCGGGCGTCTAGATCTTCTGGGAACCTTTGCGAACGCTCCGGGGTTTAGCGACGAATTGTCGTGGGTCTACCTCGGTCGAGATCTTGAGGCCGTCACTCGTGATGTGCAGGGGATCGAAGAATCGCATATGAGTATCGAACGTGTGAGCTTTGACGACGCGTTCGCGATGATTGCCGACGGTTCGCTGATCGACACCAAGACCGTCGTTGGTTTGTACTTGGCGGCAGCGCTGGTTGGCGGTGGCTGAGGTCATCGACGACTGGGAACTTCCTCTCGATGTCGAGGAGTTCTTGACCTGGCTTGCTGCTGAGCGTGGTCGCTCGACCAACACCCTCGCTGCGTATCGACGTGATCTGACCGCGTATTGCATGTGGCTTTCTGCGACGGGACGTTCACTCGATTCGGTTCGTGCCTCGGATCTTGATGCCTATGTCGGAGTGTTACGTGAACGGGGACTCGCGCCATCTTCGGTCAAGCGGGCAACGGTTGCCGTTCGGTCGCTTCATCGATTTCGTTCCGATGAAGGGTTGGCGGCAACAGATCCCTCCGCAGGAATCGAAACCCCAAGAGTCCCAGCTGGTCTTCCCAAGGCGTTGACCGAAGCTGAAGTGACACTGCTTCTCGAACAGGTTGAAGGTGACTCGCCAATCGCACGACGTGACCGCGCCATCCTCGAAGTGCTGTACGGGACTGGCGCGCGAATTTCTGAAGTCTGCGCACTGAGTCTCGGGGATGTTGATCTCGACGCGGGGCTACTCCGATTGTTCGGGAAGGGTTCGAAAGAGCGCGTGGTGCCGATCGGGAGGTGGGCACGAGTCGCGTTGGCAAGTTGGCTCGAGGACGGTGGGCGGGGTGTGCTCGCTCCCGAACAGTTCGCCAAACGTTCCGATGCCGACGCGGTGTTTCTCAATGCGCGTGGTGGGCGTTTGGGTCGACAAGGTGCGTGGGCAGTTGTTCGCAAATACGGCGATGCCGCAGGTCTTGGGAGTCGTCTCACGCCGCACGTTCTGCGCCATTCGTGCGCGACACACATGCTCGACCACGGTGCCGACATTCGGGCCGTCCAGGAACTTCTCGGACATGCCTCAATCGCGACGACGCAGGTGTACACGATGGTCTCGAACGAGCGCCTGTTCGCTGTCTATGAAGCGGCTCATCCGCGGGCGCAGGCAACTCGCCGCTAGCCTCGTGCCATGTCTAATTCCGGAGAATGGTCCGCCCCCGAACGCATTGCTGGGAACGAGGTGGAACTCGTCGATGAAATCGTGATGTCCGAAGACATCCTCGACGAAGACGGAACGGTCATCGGCGAACACGTGGAAACGATCGATGTTCTCGAAGTCGATGGCCAAGGTGTCGTTGTGATTGATGACATCACCATCGTC
>JALQSZ010000019.1:0-228 GCA_023264135.1 Acidimicrobiales bacterium | reverse complement strand
GATCTCATGATCGACGAAACCGTCGCGATCTTCGACGAAGCCGGCGATGTCGTTATTGACGAGACCGTCACGATCGTCGACGCCGAGGGCGACATCATGATCGAAGAGCATCTGGTTGCCGCCGATGCCGAAGGTGATCTTCTCCTCGCAGAATCGATCACGGTGATTGACGGCGGAGAACTCGACGATCGTCAGCTTGCATCTGCACTTCGAGAAGAACTCGATGGA
>JALQSZ010000199.1 GCA_023264135.1 Acidimicrobiales bacterium | reverse complement strand
CGGCGTCCGGCCTGCTTGGCCCGCCCGCTGATGTGACGGGACTGACGGCGGAGGTCAACGGCGCGACGATCCATCTTGAATGGGAGGCCGTGCCCGATCTAGACCTGTCCTATTACCGAGTGCGGCACTCGGTCGAGGAGACCGGCACAACATGGGCAAACGCGACGACGGCAGTGGACAAGGTTCCGCGTCCCGCGACGGCTGTGTCGGTGCCGACGCGACCGGGAACCTACCATCTGCGGGCTGTGGACAAGTCGGGCGTGGCGTCCACCAACTACACGTCAATCGTGGTGCCTGCGGCCAACATCCAGTCCTTCGCCAACACCGACACGCAGGTTGATGACCCGACGTTCTCGGGCAGCAAGACGGGCTGCTCGGTTGTGTCGAGCGCGCTGGAGATCACGGACACGTCAAGCGCTCCGTCGAGCGCGACTTACGACTTCAGCACCTACATCGACACGGGGGCCGTGCGGCGTGTGCGGAGTCGCGTTGAGGCGAACGTGATCCGAAAGAATACATCGGCGGGGCTTTGGGACGACCTGCCCGGTTTGTTCGATGACCTGCCGGGGCTGTTTGACGATTTCACGGGCACGGCGCAGTTTGCCGACACCAACGTGCAGGCGTATATTTCCGTCACACAGGACGATCCTGCGGGGTCTCCGACGTGGACGGCGTATCAGTTGTTCCGCGCCGGTGAGTATTCTGGACGGGCGTTCCGTTTCCGTGTTATCTTGTCCTCGACATCGGTTGGAGTGACCCCCTCGATCACCGGGCTGAAAGCCATCGTGGAGTATGACTAAGTGGCCCAACACGACTTTGACATTGCCAACCAATCCGCGCCGAACTTCCGCGCTGACCTGAACGACGCCCTTGAAGCGTTGGTCACGCAATCGTCGGGATCGACTGCGCCGTCTACCACCTACGCGAACATGATGTGGTATGACACGACGAACGACATCCTCAAGATGCGCAACGAGGCCGACGACGCCTGGATCAACATCGGCACCCTGAACCAGACATTGGGCGTGTTCGAGGTTGCGAATCTGCCGACACTCAGTGAGGCGACATGGGAAGCCGGGACCGGCACGACTGAGGCGCTGGTCACTCCCTCAAAAATCAAGGCAGCGATTGAGGCAAACATCCCCGGCTGGACGCTGGTATCGTCCTCAAGCACTTGGTCGGGCGGATCACAAACCGTCACGGGGCTGGGCGGGTATAACGAGGTGCTGGTGGTTGGGGATCAGTTGACCGCGAACATAAGCGGCAGCAGACAGTTACGCGCAGGGCCGTCCGGCGGCGTTTTGACAACCAGTGTCTATCTGCGTCCTTCCGGTGGCGATACGACAAGCGCGCGCCTGTCGGATAATTCGACCAACGGCCGCAGTTTTTCCGTCCTGATCCACGGCTTCAACAGCACCCTCGCACTCAAGCCAGTCACTTCGTCAGGCATGCAAGGCGGCGTGGAAAACCAGCCTGTCGGCATTCGTGATGCCTCCGCTTTCGACCGCATTCAAGTGTTCAATTCGGCGGGATCGGTCACTGGCGGCACGCTTTATGTATTCGGACGCTAAGGGGATATAAACCGATGGAAGAAATCAGACTATGGTGGCCGATGATCGTGGGCTTCGTGGCCGCTGTTTTCTGGTTGTCTCGACTGGAGTGGCGCGGTTTGCAGAACGCAGCGGAGATCAAACGGCTCTGGACGCAACGCAAGGAAGACCTTGAGGCCGCACAGCGCGCCCGTGACGAAACCAACAAAATCCTCGATGAAATCCGCAAGGACATCAAGGAACTGCTCAAGAAAGGGGCGGTATGATGGATCGCGCAGCATTTTTCAACAGTCTCCGTCAGCGCAATAGCGGCGTGTTCGGAACCAGCCTGAGCCAATCGCAAGTGCAGGGCGTTGAGGCCATCCTTGACGCCGGGAACGAATTGCCGCTGTCTTGGCTGGCTTATACGCTCGCCACGGCTTACGGCGAAACCGGCAGCCGGATGCAGCCGATCACCGAGAACATGAACTACACCAGCGCGGCCCGGATCGAGCAGGTGTTTTCCAACTCCCGCCGCAAAGGCATTCCCGGCAGCCAACTGGCACGAAACCCGCAGAAGCTGGCGAACACGGTCTATGCCGACATTCTCGGCAACGGCGGGCCGGAGACCGGCGACGGCTGGCGGTATCGCGGTCACGGGCTGGTGCAGCTCACCGGCAAGGACAACTTCGCCCGCATGGGGCGGCTGGTCGGGGTCGATCTGGTCAGGCATCCCGAGCGGGCGTTGGAGCCTGAGATTGCCGCGCTGGCGCTGATCGTGGGCGTGCGTGACGGCATCTACACCGGCAAGCGGGCGGCTGACTATCTGCCTGACGATGATCTGGCGACGCGCGAGCAGTTCCGGCAGGCGCGGCGGATCATCAATGGCATGTTTGAGGCCGACAAGTATGCGGGATACGCCATCGGGTTTCAGACGGCGTTGGTGGCCGGGGATTACCCCCTGAGACGCCCGCAGGCCCGTCCTGCGCATCGCCCAGTGCCCGTCCTTGACGCTGCGCCCCCTGCACCGCCCAAGCCCGTTGATAGCGGCAAACCCGCCTCTGATCGGCCCGTCAAGAAGCCGTCCCCGCTCGACGCCTTCCTCGCCATGTTCAAGAGGTGACACATGAAACTGGTCCCCGACTACAAGAACGCGCTCCGCTGGGCGTCGGTGCAATTAGCCCTCGCCGGGGCTGCACTCCAAGCCGGTTGGCTCGCCCTGCCTGACGATCTCAAGCTGGCGTTTCCCGAGTGGTCGCAGTCGGCCATCGCCTTAGTCATCTTCCTTGGCGTCGTCGTCGGGCGGCTCTGGGATCAGGGAACAGCCGAATGATCAGCCGGATCAAACTGTGGTTCGCCGGTCTCGGGGTGGTCCTTGCGGGCCTCGCCGCTGTCTGGGCTGCTGGCCGCCGGTCGGCCAAGAACCAGGAAGTTCGTCGTCGTGTTGCTGTTGCCGAAAAGGCACAGGAGGTTCAAGATGAAGTTAACGACATGGGCGCTGATGCTCGCCGTGACGACATTGCTCGCTGGATGCGTGACTAGCCGATCTTGCGATTGGGCAACACCTATCCGGCCTTCGCAGGAAGATGTCTTGACGGATGAGACAGTTCGTCAAATACTGACTCATAACCAAACCGGCTCACGCATCTGCGGTTGGCGTCCATGAGGCTTTCTGATCTCTCCAGAGTGATCCACGACGCGCTTTGGCGGGACACCTCGCAGAGCATCTGCGCTCGCGCCTACGATCATCACAGGTACAGTCTGTTCTGGTCCGCGTGGTATCGCGCTTTTGGGCCGCTCCACTGCGCGAAGTCCTATCACTATCACCGAAGGAGACGGACATGAGACTTGCTGCCCTTGCCACCGCCGCTGCACTTGTGCTTTCCACCCCCGCCTATGCACAGACCATGTGCGCCCCATATGAGCAAATCGAGCGGGCATTCATCGACCAAGGCATTCGCCT
>JALQSZ010000198.1 GCA_023264135.1 Acidimicrobiales bacterium | reverse complement strand
TGGGAGGAACACCATCAGGCTGATACCCCAACTGTTCAGGAAATCTTTCATCGAATTGTCCTGGGCTCCTAGACGACGAACACGAGTACACCGGCGAGGACGACCGCACCGGCAAAGAGGATTGAGGCGTACTGCTGGACTTTGCCGGTCTGCATCTTTCGAAGCAGTTGACCTGCTCCTTCAGAACCGCGGCCTGATCCGTTGACTGCACCATCGATGACGAGCTGATCACCAAAGACATAGACAACTCCGGCGATCTTGCGAGCGCCGAAACCGATGCCATTGACAACGCCATCAAGGATGTTCTGGTTAAACCAGTTGGCAGCTCGGGCGATGGGACCCTTCGTGCTGCCGGCGATAACGCCTGTGTAGAGATCGTCGAGGTAGTACTTGTTCTCGAGGAAGGTGTAGCCCGCAAGCGCGGCTTTGTTACGCGAGGTCAAGCCATGCGGACCACGATTCTTCTCGTAGTACTGATAGGCGAGGAACAAACCAGTCGCCGCAAGAATCGTGGAAACGACAGCAAGCCACGGCGTGAACTCCGCATGTTGCAACGGCGGGAAGGCGAAGGTCGGTTCGACAAAGTGTTCGAACCTCGTCGTAACGCCGCCGGGAAGTTTGATACCGAAGAAGTTGCCCGGGAAGTTCGTGAAACCGAACAGGATGGCGCAGCCGGCAAGGATGACGAGCGGAACCGTGATGACCTTCGGCGATTCATGCGGATGCGCATGACCGCGGTACTTGCCCCAGAAGGTCATCCAGTACGCACGACCCATGTAGGCAGCGGTAAGGAACGCGGTGATCAAACCGAAGATCAGCATGATCGTGTACGCGTTCTCTTGACCGTTTGCAGCACCGGCGAGGATTTCGTCCTTCGACCAGAAACCAGCAAGCGGGAAGATGCCGGCGAGTGCAAGGGTCGCAATAAGGAAGGTTGCGTGCGTGACAGGCATCTTCTTTCGGAGACCGCCCATCTCGCGCATATCGAAGGTGTGATGACAGGCGTGACTCACAGAACCGGCGCCAAGGAACAAACAAGCCTTGAAGAACGCGTGAGTGAAGAGATGGAACACGCCCGCGGTCCATGCACCGACACCAAGCGCCATGACCATGTAGCCAAGCTGCGAAATGGTCGAGTACGCGAGCACCTTCTTGAGGTCGGTCTGCACGAATGCCAACAGACCACCGATGATCGTGGTGAAGCCACCGATGAACGCGACGTAATGGAACGTGCTACTTCCAATCGCCAGACCAGAGAAGAACACGCCATAAAGCCGGGCGATCAAATACACACCAGCGACAACCATGGTGGCGGCGTGAATGAGTGCCGACACTGGAGTGGGACCGGCCATGGCATCGGGCAACCAGGTGTGCAGTGGAAACTGACCAGACTTCGACGTGACGCCACCGAACAAACACAAAGCGCCGACAAGAAGAAGTGTGGTGTTCGCGCTATGCGACAGCGCGTACTCGTTGATGTGAAGAACGTTGAAGCTCGTGCCACCTGCAGCGAAGAACGTGATGATGACGCCAAGGATCAGACCAATATCGCCAACTCGGTTGGTGAGGAACGCCTTGAGCGCAGCGTCGGTGTTCTTCTTTTCTTCCCACCAGTGACCGATGAGTCCGAACGAACAAACGCCAACAAGTTCCCAGCCCATCAGCATCTGCAACGTGTTCGAGCTGAGCACGTAAAAGAGCATCGACGCGGTGAACAGCGAGAGGAATGCGTAGTAGTGCGTGAAACGCACATCGCCATGCAGGTACTCAGTTGAGTAGATGTGCACGAGCAGCGAGATGATGCAGACGGTGATGAGCATCATGGCGGCAAGGCCGTCGACGAGCGTCCCCATCTCGAACTGCATGCCACCGATTTGGAACCAGGTGACGGTGCGCACAACCGGCGGAACGGATTCGTGTTCGCCACCGTGTTCCGAAGCGGTGGCCTCGGTCGCGTGACCCTCCGTCGTTGTCGCTTCGGTGGTGGTCGCAGCATGCGATTCGGTCGAGACGGTTTCGCCAGAGTCCTTGGTGACGGCGTTGACTTCGCCACCAATGTTCTCTGCGGTCTGCGGGGTAAGCCCGTTTGCAGCGATGACATCGGCAGCAAGCGCAGCACCAGTCGGCGGGTGATTCACCCGATTGATCCAGTTGCCAGCGACGATCACCGAAAGGATGAGACAGATCGACACTGCGGCGATACCGATGCCAGCAGTGGCGCGAGTGCCCCAGCGCTTTCCGAAAAACAAAATGACCAGGAACGACGCCGCCATGAGGGCGGGGATGATCCAGACCTTGTCGATCATGTTGAACACGACGATCAGCCCTTCAGCATGTCGACATCATCGATGTCGATGCTCTGTCGGTTCCGATAGATGAGTAGGACAAGCGCGAGGCCAACGCCAACCTCGGCGGCGGCAACGGCGATAACGAAGAGTGCGAACACCTGACCGGAGACGTTGGCCATGTCGTTGACATGCCAATAGGCGCCGAAGGCCACAAGGTTGATGTTGACCGCATTGAGGATGAGTTCGATCGACATAAGAACGAGCACGCCGTTCTTGCGAGCGAGAACTCCGTAGACGCCGATACAAAAGAGAATGGCGGCAAGGAGGAGGAACTGGTTGAGAAACATCAGTCACGCCTCGCAATCACGATGGCGCCGATAAGCGCAGCCAGAAGAAGCACTGACAGCACCTCGAACGGAAGGAGGTAGGTCGAGAAGATGGAATCGCTGACCTGCGCAGTGCGCTGCACCATCAGGTTGCCGAACTCAGTGTCTTTGAATCCGTCGATGAGCGAATAGCTCATGAGGCCAAGAAGGAGGACACCGATGCCTGCACCAATGAACTTGGCCGACTTCTTGTTGTCGAGGTCTTCATCGGTGCCTGTCTTCGCACGCGTGAGCATGATGCCGAAGAGGAACAGCACGATGATTGCACCGAGGTACACGAGCACCTGTGTGATGGCCACGAACTCTGAGGCCAACAGGATGTACTGCGCTGCTGCACCGGCGAGCACAAGAACCAACCACAACGCAGCGTGCATGAGGTTCTTGCAGGTGACAACACGAAGGGCACCGACCACCATCAGCGCAGCGATGATGTAGAACGCGATGTTCTGGGCAACGAGGAGGGCGAGCATCAGCGCGGCACCTTCTTCACCTTGGCGTCGGAACCAGCTTCGTAGGGTTCAAAGTCTGGAACGGTCTGCATCCACTGATCGAGACGCGACTTGTCGTGAAGGAGATCGGCGATGCGGATCTCGGAGTATTCGTGTTCCGGGCTCCAAAAGAGTGCGTCGAACGGACACACCTCGACGCAGATGCCGCAGTACATGCACAGCGAGAAGTCGATATCGAAACGATCGAGTTCGTTCTTCTGGCGGGGCTTGCCACCTTCACGACGCGGTGGCGCGAGGTACTTGTGGGCCTCGATGAAGATGCACCAATCGGGGCATTCACGCGCGCACAACATGCAGGCGGTGCAGTTCTCTTCTT
>JALQSZ010000197.1 GCA_023264135.1 Acidimicrobiales bacterium | reverse complement strand
CGACACCGTCGACGCTCACGGTCATCTCGAGTGCCGTGTTGATCTCGGGAAGAGATCCACGCGGGAACTCAACGTCGACCACGGGGCCGGCGATGGCGACGACTCGGCCGTCTTTCAGGTTGGTGGGATTCTCGGTGACGGTCATCGTGGGATGGGTCTCCTGTGTGTGGCGAACGGTTGGTTCGGACTGGCTCGTCGATTAGTGAATCGACGGAGAGTGGTCAGTACGGTCAAGGTGGACAGGGAAAGCGTGCTCAGGTTCGAGGTGCGACGGAATGAGTTCGTGGGCCGAACCCTTGTCGGCCGACATGGCCTCGGCGCCACCAACGATTTCCATGATTTCGGTGGTGATGGAGTCCTGACGAGCACGGTTCATGATGCGGCTGAGCGTGGTCTTGAGTTCTTCTGCGTTTTCCGTTGCGGCCTTCATGGCTCGCTGACGTGATGCGTGCTCGGAAGCCGAAGCATCGAGAAGTGCAGAGAACAAACGTGACTCGAGATAACGAGGAAGGATCTCGTTGAGAATGCCCGTCGGTGACGGTTCGTATTCGAGATCAGCAGACGGACCATCGGACTCGCCAACTTCAGGAACCTCTAGCGGAAGGAAGCGGCGAAGCACTGCCTGCTGCGTACCGGCCGAAAGGAACTGGGTATAGGCGAGATCAACCGATGCGAGCTGACCGGTTTCGTAACGACGACGAATCGATGCGGCGATATCGCGAGCGTTGTCATAGATCGGCTGATCGGTGACACCTTCGAACTCGGCATCGACAGTGAGACCGCGGAAGCGAAAATGCTTCAGCGCCTTCTTGCCGACAGCGATGATCGAATACTCACGGCCTTCGGCGCGTGCTGCGTCGATGGCGCGCTCGGCGAGTCGCAACACGTTGGTGTTGTAACCACCGCACATACCGCGGTCAGAAGTGATGACAACGAACGCTGCAGTGTTTGCATCGGGGTTGTCGCGGAGCAACGGGTGTTCCTTCGCCGCGCCTGCGCGAAGCAGGTCGACGATCACAGCAGTGATCTCGTCGCTATAGGGACGCGCTGAGGAAGCGCGGTCCTGGGCTTTCACGACACGAGTGGCCGCGATGAGCTCCATGGCGCGCGTGATCTTCTTCGTTGACTCGACGCTCTTAATGCGTCGACGAAGGATCCGCTCCTGACCACCAGCCATGACTCAGTCCTCGTTGGATCCGGCAGCGGCGGTTGCGGTCGGTGCAAATTCCTTGGTGAAGGTTTCGACAGCGCCCTTGAGTGCGTCGGGAAGTTCACCAGTCGAACGGATCTCATCGAGAATCGAACCGTAACGACCGCGCATGAAGTCGAGAAGGTCGGCTTCGTAACGCTTGACATCGCCAACCGGAATCGAGTCGGCGTAGCCATTCGCACCAGCGAAGATGACGACGACCTGTTCTTCAACCGGCATCGGTGAGTTGAGGTTCTGCTTGAGCAGTTCGACGAGGCGGTAGCCACGCTCGAGCTGTGCAGCCGAGATCTTGTCGAGTTCGGAACCGAAGGTTGCGAACGCTTCGAGTTCACGGAACTGCGCAAGGTCGAGCTTGAGTGAACCGGAGACCTTCTTCATGGCCTTGATCTGCGCGTCGCCACCGACTCGAGACACCGAGATGCCTACGTCGACAGCCGGACGAACACCGGACTTGAAAAGATCGTCCTGCAGGTACACCTGGCCGTCGGTGATCGAAATCACGTTGGTGGGGATGTATGCCGAGACGTCGCCAGCCTTGGTTTCAATGACCGGAAGGGCCGTGAGTGAACCAGCGCCGAGAGCGTCGGAAAGCTTGGCGGCACGCTCGAGCAAACGGCTGTGGAGATAGAAGACGTCGCCGGGGTACGCCTCACGGCCCGGAGGACGACGAAGGAGAAGCGACATCTGACGGTAGGCCTCGGCCTGCTTGGAAAGATCGTCGTACACGATGAGGCTGTGTTCGCCGTTGTCCATCCAGTGCTGACCAATTGCACAACCAGCGAACGGAGCGAGGTACTTGAACGGTGCCGGGTCGGAGGCCGGAGCCACCACGACGACGGTGTAGTCCATTGCGCCGTATTCGGTGAGGGTGTTCACGGTCTGCGCAACAGTTGAGGACTTCTGACCGATGGCGACATAGATGCACTTCACGCCCAGACCCTTTTGGTTCAGGATCGTGTCGATGCACACCGTGGTCTTGCCAGTCTTACGGTCGCCAATGACGAGTTCGCGCTGTCCACGACCGATTGGGGTCATGGCGTCGATGGCCTTGATGCCAGTCTGCAGCGGTTCGTGCACGGGCTTACGACCGGTGATGCCGGGAGCCTGAATTTCCATACGACGCTGAATGGCGCCGACGATCGGGCCCTTGCCGTCGATGGGTTCACCGAGAGCGTTCACGACGCGACCAAGAAGGGCGTCGCCAACCGGCATCGAAAGAATGCGACCAGTGGCACGCACCGGTGAGCCTTCTTCCACTGCAGCAGCGTGCTCGGCATCGCCGACGATCACGGCGCCGATGGAGTCCTCGTCGAGGTTCAGTGCGAGACCAACCGTGCCGCCTTCGAACTCAAGGAGTTCGTTCACGCCGACATCGGGAAGGCCCGACACGCGAGCGATACCGTCGCCCACCTCGAGCACTCGGCCGACCTGGGTCGACTCGAGTTCAGGTTTGAATCCCGCCAGGTTCTTCTGGAGGGCGGCGGTGATGTCGCCGGTGTTGATGGTGAGTTCAGCCATTACAGGTTCCTCTGATCTCAGAACGATTCACGGAGTTGGGACAGACGCTGACGCACAGAACCGTCGATGACGGTGTCGCCGATCTGGGTGACGATGCCACCGAGGACGCTGGGGTCGACATCGACCACGACCTCGATCTGCTTGCCGGTCTTCTTCGCCAATGCGGCGGCGAGACGGGACTTCTGTTCGTCGGTCAGTGCGACCGCCGAACGAACCTGCGCAACAACCTTGTCGCCGGTTGCAGCGTTACGAGCAAGCATGCTGTCGACGATGATCGGCAGGTCGCGGACTCGACCGTTGGTAACGGTGGTGGACACCAACGAAATGGTGAGTTCGTGTGCTTTGCCTTCGAGGAGGTCTTGAATGACCTGCGTGCGAAGTGCAGCGGGAAGGTGAGGATCAGAAAGCGTGGTGCGAAGCTGATCGTTGCCTTCGATCGTGCGTGACACACGGAAGAGTTCGTCGAGCACCTCGTTGCCCGAGCCTTCGGCACGGACAAGTGAGAGGAATGCGTCGGCGTAGAGGTCGGTACGGTCGCTCATGAGCCTGCCCCCACGCGGTCGATGTAGGAATCGATGAGCTGTGTTTGCGTTGCCGCATCGAGGCTGTTGGCCACGACCTTTTCGGCTGCACCAAGTGCAAGCACACCGATTTCTGCTTGAAGATCTGAGGTTGCTTGTGCTTTCGCTGCTTCGGCATCGGCAAGACCGCGTGCCTTGAGATCGGCAGCGTCGGTGCCGGCGCGAGCAATGATCTGCGCCTTCACGGTCTGCGCA
>JALQSZ010000196.1 GCA_023264135.1 Acidimicrobiales bacterium | reverse complement strand
GTTGGCCTTACCGAAGAACCCGACGGCGCAATCCCGACCGATTTCTCCAGTGTTTTCACAAGTTCCTTTGCCAGCCTTTTGGAAGCCGCAAACTGCTCGCTCGCTGTGACCACCTATCAAAGTGGTCGTCTTGTATTGGTCCGTCGCGATGGCGACAAGGTCAACACGCATCTTCGGTTCTTCCCCAGCCCGATGGGTGTCGCCGTACAAGGCGCGAAGTTTGCGCTTGGCACCAAAACAACCGTCTGGGAGTTCTGGAACCAACTCGCGGCCGCGTCAACCATCGATCCCGATGGTCGCATCGATGCGTGTTACATGCCGCGTCGTGGTCACACCACTGGCGATATTCGTATCCACGATCTTGGCTACGACGCTGACGGTGAATTGTGGGCGGTGGCCACACGCTTTTCCTGTCTCGTTACGTTCGATCGAGAAAACTCATTTTCTCCGCAGTGGCGTCCGCAATTTATTTCCGGTCTTTCTGCCGATGACCGATGCCACCTCAACGGATTGGCAATGGTCGATGGCCGTCCGAAGTACGTCACCGTGCTCGGAATGACCGACACTCCGAACGGTTGGCGCGATGACAAAGCATCGGGTGGTGCGATCCTCGACATCGATGGCGGCGCGCCAATCACCGTCGGTCTTTCAATGCCTCATTCACCGCGTTGGCACGACGGAAAATTGTGGGTGCTCGAGTCAGGCCGCGGCGCGCTGTGCACGGTCGACATCGAAACGGGTGAGCGCGAAACCATTGCGGTTCTTCCTGGATTCACGCGCGGTCTTTCATTTGTCAGGAACATCGCGTTCATCGGACTTTCGAAAGTACGCGAGACCGTGTTTGACGGACTCCCCATTACGCAAGCCGACACCCCGCGTGAATGCGGTGTGTGGGCGGTCGACATCAACACAGGTGAAACCATCGGGTTCATGCGTTTCGAAGGTTCGGTCACCGAACTGTTCGAAGTTGCTGTGCTTCCCGGCACCCAATGGCCCGAACTCGTTGAGCCAGGCGCGGAAGCTACGAACGACGCGTTCGTGCTTTCTGATGATGCACTGAAAGATGTTGTGCAACCCGCCAAAAAAGCGGACTAAGCGTTAGTCCTCGGCGAGAACTGCGTCGACGCGCGCGCCGGCATCTTCCATCGTGGTGTTCCACGACACGGCAAGTTCCGAGACCAGAATGCGACGCGCACGAATCTGCATCGCCTTCTCGGCGCTTGAAAGTGATGACTGGCGATCACGCAGCGCAAGGTTTCGAACAACCTCAGCACATTCGTAAATGTCGCCCGACTTCATCTTCTCTTGATGGTTCTTGAATCGGCGAGACCAGTTGGTGGGAACGCGAACGTTGCGAACGGCGAGCACTGCCAGTACGTCCTCGACCTCTTCTTCAGAAATGGCCTGACGCACACCAAGGTCTTCTGCACGATCTTCCGGAACGGACACCTTGAGGTTTCCACCGCGCCATGAGTCGTCACCAGCAGCAACGGACAGCTCGAGGTACTTCACCTTCTTGCCATCGACCACGCGAGTCGATCGGCCAGTGACCTCAGCAGTGCCGTGAGCGGGATAGATGACCTTTGAACCGACAGTGAACTTCATGAATGCCTTCCTGAAACCGGTCCACAAGTATGGCCAATGCGGAGAGGGTTCACACCATCTCGCCCTCCGACACCAGAGCGGAAGGCCTACTCCGTGGGTGGAAGGGCCCCTGGAACCGAGGAATCCTTGTCGCCTGCAAGGGTTTCGGCCGTCAGAATCGACGATGTTTCGATGGCGTCGGCTTCTTCATCTGAGACGGCTTCCTCCGTCGAACGTTGCAAAGACGGCCAGGCAATAGCGGCAGTGATAAGGCACGCAAGACCTCCGGTGATGTAGGTCGCCCGGGGATCAATGTGTTGTCCGATCCAACCAATAATCGGACCACCGATCGGCGTCGTACCGATGATTGCGGTGATGTACAGCGCCATTACGCGTCCGCGAACTGCCACTGGTGAGGTGAGCTGAAGCGTCGCCGAATTCATCGTGATGAACGCGACGCTTCCGGCACCGACCAAGAGCAGGGCGGTTGCCATCGTCCAGAACGTCGGCATCACCGCGGCAACGAGCATGGCCGTGCCAAGAAAGAGCGACGCGAATCCCAAACGTCGATGCGTGGCGCGACCGAATCTCGCGATGAGCAATCCGCCGATGACGGAACCCACACCCATGAGCGATGACAACACGCCGTAGCCAGTTGCTTCGCGATGAAAGGTGAACTTCGCGAACAGCGGGAGTGAGATTTGGTTCTCATAGGCGAGCAAACCGATTACGACGGTCATAAGCATTGGCGTGCGAAGCCGCGAGTCCGCCCAGACAACTTTCACGCCCTCACGAATCTGCCCTTTCTCTTTCTTTACTGGTGCCTTCGGTACGAACTCTGAACGGCGCATAAGAAGAAGCGCAACCGTGATTGCGAGATAGCTCACTCCATTCACCATGAATGGAACCGCGAGTCCAAAGACAGCGATGAGGACACCTGCGACTGCCGGACCAAAAATTCGGGCCACGTTGTTCGTCGTACTACCGATTCCAACAGCGCTGGTGATGTCATCAGGCCCAACTAATTCGTAAACAAATGACGAACGAATCGGCATATCAAATGCATTGACAGTGCCAAAGGCCGCCGCAAGAACAAACAGACTCCACACCGCAATGGTGTCGGTGACGACCATGATGCCGAGCGCGATCGCGATCGTGGCAGCAAGCACTTGCGTGATTTGCAACATATGCCAGCGGCTGTGTCGATCAGCCAGCGTTCCCGCAAATGCGCCAAACAACAATGTGGGGGTGAACTGTGCGGCACTCACCAAACCGAGCATTCCGCCGCTGCCTGTCACTTTCAGAACAAGCCAACCCATCGCAACGGTCTGCATCCATGTTCCCGCTTGCGAGAGTCCTTGACCCATCAAATACAAACGGAAGTTGCGATGACGCAACGCGGCGAAACCTCCCGGTTTCGGACTCATGCGTTCGACCCCTCAACTGATTCGAGGAAGCGGTCGATTGCTAACAGATGTTCACGCCGCCAACTTGCGACGAAGTCTGCTTCTTCGACTGACGGCAGTCCGCGGAGAAGTGGAGCGAAGAGTGCGCGTTGTTTTGCAACGAGCGACTCAAGTGGAAGCCCCACACGAGTTCGCAATGTGAGTTTCACGAGCAATTCCGTGCGGACGTCTTTCGGAAGCGCGACCGGCTCGTTCAGCCATTCACCATTTCGTTCTCGGCCAACGGGCGTGACATCGAGAAGGGTTCGACTACGGCCCCCACCAGGGGCGGTCCCCACTTTTTTGATCAGTCCGTCAACCGCGAGTTGATCGAGTGCCCGATAGGTCAGCGGTCGACTGAGTGACCAGATCCGTCCGATTTCGCCATCGGGGGCAAGCACGGCGGACACCGCCCAGCCATGGGTTGGTCCCTCGGCGACCAGTGCCAAACACACCTTTTCGGCGAGCACAGGGTCGTTTCGGGTCACGGGCCGATGGTATCGGCGAAGTCATCAGAAGTT
>JALQSZ010000195.1 GCA_023264135.1 Acidimicrobiales bacterium | reverse complement strand
CGTTCGTTCGGCAGACGGCACCAGCGTTGCCGGACGACTGCGTGTCACAGGAAGCGGTGGTTCAGGAACCGACGTTGCAACGACATCGTTCACAGCGACGAAGGACTGGAAGAAGGTGTCAGTCACCGTTCCGATTACGCAGAACGGCCGTAACGCGCTTCAGACACAAATCTTTGTCGACACGCAGAACAAGTGGCTCGATATCGATTCAGTGGTGATCGGCCAAGCTCCGCTCGGCTCTGTCGATGGTGTCACCACGCCGCTTGCGCATCCGAATACGGGGTACACCTATCTCTGGGATGACGCATTCGGAATCCCCGGTGCTCACCTTTGGGGGCTCACCGCACAGATTCAGTTTGTGAACGGCCGACCTGGTCTCGGTGTTGGCGCAACGATGTACTTCGATCCCACGAAGATGCCATCGGTCATGACCGGTACCGACTGGATCAAGGGCGATATGGCCCTCAACATCAGTCGCGCCGAACCGTGTTTGCTGTTCGACTTTGATGCATCGTCGTTGAACTCTGGCATTCACATCGATGGCGGCGTCTTCACGACGAAGCAGTTCAACATTTCGATGGCCCCGAAGGGCTGTCAGGTTGGCGAGTACGTCGTGCCGGCTGGTGCGTCGCTTGGATTCAACGCGCAACTTGGTGATGGTCAGATCTACATCAACCTTGAGATCGGTCTCGACGACGACGGGCACCCTGAGTACCACGCAGATATGGGTGTTTCGAATATCAAGATCGGCGGGTTTGTCTTCAACGCCATGGAGTTGAAGATCGATGTGACGACATCTAGTTCGTCGACACATTTCCTCGGCGACTTCCAGTTGCCGATGGGGAACTTCTACGCCGATTACAACCTCGAACTGAATGCCAGCAAGCTCCATATGGATGGCCAAGTCTCGGTGACGAACTGGACCATGAAGAGCGCTGATTTCTCGGTGGAATCGTTTACCTATCACCAAGTGATGGACGTTCCATTCGGGACAGGTCAATGCGGTTCCTTCGATGTAAGCGCCTCTGGCAACCTCACGATGAAGTCGAAGCACTATGCCTTCAACGGTCAAATCGCGATGGATTGCGGGCGTCTCAACGTTCTCCATTTCGACTATCAGTATTCGAAGTCAAGCGTGTTGTACACGTTCAATATCGATTACCACTCCGACACGAGAGTCCTCTCGGGCGGTTTGGAATTCAACTTCGACAAGAAGATGTCGTGGAAGTTTGTCGGTATCCGTCGTACCCGACATCCGAAATTCAACATCCAACTGCAGTTCACGATGCCGATTGATAACCCGTCGGCAGGCTCGCTCTACCTCTACGGATCGATTTCGGTCTCGGGAGGAAACGGTCGGGTGAGCTGTACGTTCGGAAGTTCGGGCGACGACGGTTGTTCGCTGCACGTTCATGTCAACGTGTTTGGTGGGCAAACGCTTGATGCGAGCTGGTAAGTGACGCCCGGGTAGCGACTCGCTACCCGGGCAGCTCACTTCCGGACGGGACAGCAGCCGAGTTGCCCGACTAAACAAGCACTGTGTTCAATCCTTTTGCGCCGGGCTTTACGGAGTTTCCCTACGACGAATATCGGGTGCAACGCGAGTCCGAGCCGATTCAGCAGACACCGTTCGGTCCGTGGATCGTGTTCAACCATGCCGATGTCGTGGGCTTGCTTCGTGATGTGACGTTGAGTGTCGATGTGCGCAAGGCAATGGAGATCGTGGGAGAGGACCCGCGCGATCGAGCCAAGATGCGCGCGGAGTTATTCCCAGAAAAAGCTCCGCGAGAAGACACCTCGATTCTCAATATCGATCCTCCTGATCACACGCGCCTTCGCAAACTCGTCAGCAGTGTGTTCACTCCTCGCCGCGTCGCGGATCTGGCGCCGATGATCGAACGGATTGTCAACGAACATCTCGATGCTGTCGCCGACCGCGGCGAAATGGATCTCATCGCTGATCTGGCCTTCCCACTTCCGTTTGCTGTTATTTCGGAAATGTTGGGAATGCCCGATGGTGACAGCGCACAGTTGCGCGAGTGGTCGCACACGTTGGTGAAGATTCTGGACTTCACCATTGGCCCAGAGGATCTCATGGCCGCAGTGATTGCCGGAGAGAATCTGCGAGAGCACATTGCCAACGTGATCGAATGGAAGCGTTCGCATCTCGGCGACGACCTTCTGAGCGCGCTCATTCTCGCCGAAGACAACGGCGACGTGCTCTCTGATACCGAACTCCTCGACCAGGTCAACGTGCTGTTCATCGCCGGTCACGAGACCACGGTGAATCTCATCGGCAACGGCACCTGGGCACTGCTGCAAAACCGTGAGCAACTGGAACTGTTGCGTGATGACCCGTCGGTTGAAGCAACGGCAATCGATGAACTGCTGCGCTACGACTCGCCGGTGCAGATTTCGCGGCGGATCACGCTCGAGCCGATTGAGCTCGCTGGTCACGCAATTCCTGCAGGTGTCTTTGTGCTGACCAGTCTCGGATCCGCCAATCACGATCCGGCAGCGTTTGGCCCAACGGCCGATCAGCTCGATCTGCGTCGTACCGACGCGGCCCGACACCTTGCCTTTGGGAGTGGCACGCATCACTGCCTTGGTGCCTCGCTGGCCCGCCTTGAAGGCAACATTGCGATCACTCGCTTGATCCGACGTTTCCCGGACCTGCAGGCCGCCGGCACGCCGGAGTGGAATGGCCGTCTGGTGCTGCGAGGTATGGATTCGCTGCAACTCACTCTTCGCTGAGGCAATTCATTGAGTGGCAAGATCTCCCCGTGACTTCACACGATGATCTGCTTGCTCGTCACCGTCGGGCGCTTCCCGATTGGTTAGCGCTGTATTACGAAAAGCCGATTTCGTTAGTGAGCGGCGAGGGTCGACATGTTGTCGACGCGGAAGGTACGCGTTATCTCGACTTCTTCGGCGGCATCCTCACCACGATGACGGCGTATTCGCTTCCTGAAGTTGTCGAAGCGATACAAACGCAGGCCGGAAAGATGATTCACACCTCGACGCTGTATCTCGTCGAGCCCATGATCGAACTTGCGGAAAAAGTGGGGGAGTTGTCGGGGATCCCCGACGCAAAGGTGTTCTTTGCCACCTCGGGTTCAGAAGCAAATGAAGCAGCGCTTTTGTTGGCCTCAACTGTTCGTCGGTCCAACCAAGTCCTTGCGCTTCGCAACAGTTATCACGGTCGCTCCTTCGCCACGATGGGCGTGACGGGCAATCGCGGTTGGTCATCTTCGAGTCTTTCGCCGTTTGCCGTTTCGTATGTGCACAACGGCGACATGTTTCGTTCTCCATTTCGCGATCGAGATGAAAAGGGATTCATCGACGCGATTGTCGAAGATCTGCGTCATGTCATTGCCACGACGACCGCAGGCGATGTCGCGTGCATGATCGCGGAACCCATTCAAGGTGTTGGTGGGTTCACGGTTCCGCCCGACGGGTTGCTTGGAGCGCTGCAAGAGGTGTGTCGCGAATTCGGCATCCTTTGGATTACCGATGAAGTGCAAACCGGATGGGGTCGTACCGGCGAAAACTTCTG
>JALQSZ010000194.1 GCA_023264135.1 Acidimicrobiales bacterium | reverse complement strand
TTCTGTTTGCGTTGGCCATGTCGTCGATCGCTGTTTACGGCGTGATGCTCGCTGGTTGGTCGTCAGGTTCGAAGTATCCGCTTCTCGGTTCGGTGCGCGCGTCGGCCCAAATGGTGTCGTACGAAGCAGCACTCGGCCTCTCTGTCTGTGCCGTCGTTCTCACCACTGGCACTCTCAGCACGCACGGCATCGTTGTTGCGCAGGCCGGAAGTGGCTGGGGCGGATTCATTCCTCATTGGAATCTCATCGCCGCCGGTTTCGTTCCCTTCGTGGTGTTCTTGCTTGCGAGCCAAGCCGAACTTAACCGTCCGCCATTCGATCTTGTTGAAGCTGAGCAGGAACTTGTCGGCAGTTATCACACCGAATATTCGTCAATTCGATTTGCGTTGTTCTTCGTTGCGGAGTTCATGAACTCCGTGACCATGGCCGCAATCATCGTCACCTTGTTCCTTGGTGGCCCAGCTGGCCCGGCACTCGTCGGACCAGGTTGGTTGTGGGGAATCATCTGGTTCCTTCTCAAGATGACGGCGTTCCTCTTCCTGTTTGTTTGGGTGCGCAGCACACTTCCTCGTGTTCGTTACGACCAACTCATGGATCTTGGTTGGAAGGTGCTCATTCCGCTTTCACTCGGATGGTTGCTTCTTCTCGCAACGTTCTGGGTGGCGCGTGATCAGCACTGGAACGGCTTCATCACCGTTGCCATCGGTGCCGTTGTTGGCCTCACCGGTTACGGACTTCTGAAAGCCGCAATTGCAACTTCACGTGCCCGCCGACTCGAAGGGGTGGTCGACTGATGGGTTACCTGGGCGGTTTCCTCGTCAGCCTGCGCCAGATCGGTCGCAAGCAACGCGTTACAACGCAGTATCCGAAGGAAAAGGCACCGAAGCCGATTCGCGTGCACGGTCGTCACGTCCTCAACCGTTACGAAGACGGAATGGAAAAGTGCATCGGCTGCGAACTCTGCGCTGGTGTTTGCCCGGCGAAGTGCATCTTTGTTCGCGGCGCCGACAACCCGATCGACGATCCGGTTTCTCCCGGCGAACGCTTTGGCTACATCTACGAGATCAACTATCTCCGTTGTATCCATTGCGATCTTTGCGTCGAGGCCTGCCCGACCGAAGCCATCACCGAGAGCAAGATGTTCGAGTTCTCGTTCACGAGCCGCGCCGATGCGATCTACACCAAGACCGAGCTTGTGGTCGATGACAACGGCATGCCCCAGAAGATGCCGTGGGAAGACTGGCGCGAAGGCGAAGATCTGCCGACCTCGGCATGGATGCGCGCCACCTCGCCGTCAGGAAACGCTGCCTTTGAAGGTGTTGTCGGCTGGTCTGGTGAACTCGGTTACGGCATCCGCGCTCCAGAAGCTGCCCAGGACATCAAGGATTCGGTGACCACGCCACTCGACATGATCGACGACCACGGCCATGGCCACGACGACCATGCTCCCGGCACTCCTGAACATGTGTCACCGGGACACGACACCCTCGACGACGATGAATGGGGCGGTGATCTCTGATCATGGAAACCGCTGTCTTTATCGTGAGTGCACTCATCGTGTTGGCCGGAGGACTGGGCGTCGTCTCGTCACGGAACCCTGTGCACGCCGCGCTCAGTCTTATCGCCACGTTGTTCGGCATTGCGGTGTTGTTCCTCAACCTCGGTGCACAACTGCTCGCTGTGGTGCAGGTCATCGTCTACACCGGCGCCATCGTGGTGCTCATCCTTTTCGTGATGATGCTCTTGGGTGTCGACCGAGAAGAAGATCTCGAAACAGAACCACTCGTCGGACAGCGTTTGCTCGCCGGACTCATTGGACTTCTTTTCCTTGGCGCCATTCTCGCCATCATCATTGTGGGCAAAGACGCCATCGTCACCGGATCACATTCGGTCACCGGCGCGATTTCGCCGACCATCTCGAACATCTCGCAAATCGGAACCGAGTTGTTCACGACCTATATCTTCCCGCTTGAAATCACGGCTGGACTTCTCACGATCGCCGTCGTTGGCGCAGTCGTACTTTCCCGGCGCCCTCGTGATCTTGAGCCGATCCCTGAGCCCGAGTCGATGACCGATATGGGCGACGAACCACTCACCGCCATTCCCGAGGAAGGAGCGCACTGATGGGTTCGAACCTTTCGCTCGCGTATCTGATGCTCTCGGCGATTCTTTTTGTGATCGGCGGCGTCGGCGTACTGATTCGCCGCAATCCGCTCGTCATGATCATGTGCGTCGAACTCATGCTCAACGCCGTGAACTTGTCGTTTGTGACATTCGGAAAGATGCTCGATGACATCTCTGGTCAGATCATCGTGTTCTTCGTCATGGTCGTTGCCGCCGCAGAGGTTGTGGTTGGTCTCGCTCTCATCGTGGCGATGGCACGACGTCGTCCCGGCGCTACCGCCGATGACCTTCGGACACTGAGGGGATAGGGGACATGGTCGGTCTTGTCTGGTTGATCCCTGCACTGCCTCTCGCCGGGTTCTTGCTGTTGGTGTTTTTCGGCAAGCGCATCGGTGAACCGCGCGCCGGTTGGATCGGCACCGCAGCTGTTGCACTTGCGTTCGTCACTGCTTGTTTGGTCTTCGCCGGATTGTGGGGCGAACCCGAACACACTTACGAACTGTCGTTGTTCAAGTGGATTCCTGCCGGTCACTTCAACGTCGACATTGGCATCCTTCTTGATCCGTTGTCGATGGCGATGGTGTTGTTCATCACCGGTATCGCGTCGCTGATTCATCTCTACTCAATCGGCTACATGCACGGCGACAGTCGATTCCCGCGCTTCTTCACGTACTTGAACCTGTTCGTGTTCTCGATGCTTGTTCTCGTCCTCGGCAACAACCTGGTGCTTACGTTCCTTGGTTGGGAAGGTGTGGGCGCATGCTCCTACTTCCTTATTGCCTTCTGGTTTGAGAAGGAAGAGAACGCGAGCGCCGGCAAGAAGGCCTTCATCACCAACCGCGTTGGTGACTGGGGCTTCATGATCGCCATCTTCATGACGTTCTTCGCTTTCGGAACGGTGACCTACACCCAGTTCCTTCCGATGGCGCCTGGTCTCGCGCAGACCACGGCAACTTTCATTGCTCTGATGCTCTTTGTCGGTGCCATCGGCAAGTCGGCACAGATTCCGTTGTTCATCTGGCTGCCCGACGCCATGGAGGGCCCCACGCCGATCTCGGCCCTGATCCACGCCGCCACGATGGTGGCTGCCGGCGTGTTCCTGGTGGCCCGGCTGCAGCCGGTCTACGAGCCTTTCCCGGTGGTGCAGGTGGTGATCGCCGTGATCGGCACGATCACCCTGTTCCTGGGTGCCTCGATCGCCCTCACCCAGCAGGATCTCAAGAAGGGCCTGGCCTACAGCACCGTGAGCCAGCTCGGTTACATGATGCTGGCGATGGGTTGCGGTGCCCCGGTGGCCGGCATGTTCCACCTCGTGACCCACGCCTTCTTCAAGGCGATGCTGTTCCTGGGTTCAGGCTCGGTGATCCACGCCATGGAGGACGTGGTGGGCCACGAGCCGGTGCTCGCCCAGGACATGCGCCTGATGGGCGGGCTGCGGCGCTACATGCCGA
>JALQSZ010000193.1 GCA_023264135.1 Acidimicrobiales bacterium | reverse complement strand
AGTGAAGCGAACTGGGCATCATGGTTCGCTCAGGTTACGACCGGCCGAGCGCATTCACGCCCGACCGGTCGTCAGAGTGATCAACCAGCGTGATGACGGCGACGCAGAATCACGAGCGTCACACCGAGACCAGCAGCAAGAACGGCGAGCACGAGAATGATCTCGAGCACCGGCGCGTGGTTCCCCGGAGCACCGGTAGGTGTCTCAGGAAGCGCAGTCATCGGCGCACCGACCTGCGTCGGCTTCAACGCCGACGTCTGTGCATCTAATGGCACGCTCTTGGCGTCGACAATCGATGCGCTCACGTTCGGAGTCGTGGATCCCGAGGTCGTGATCTTCCAAGTGCCGCCATCGGGCTTTCCGACAACGACATAGGACACCGAGTCGCCTGGTTCGTGGAACACCATCCAACGCGGATTCACTGGATCACTCATCGTCGACTGCTCGAGACCAGTCACATTGATGATCGAACCATCAGGAGCAGTCACCACCGCAGAATCAGCACCAGCATCGATGGCGAACGTGACCATCTTTTGTCCGTCGGCAACGTTGACGGAATAGCCCTTGTTGCCAGCCGAAGTGCCCGCGTCGTCACCCGCGGCGTTACGACCTCCGCCCATTCCCGTTGCACCATCGACCGGAGCAACCGGCACTTCGTAGGCCTTCGAGTTGCAGTCATTCCCGCGCAAGCGCCAAGCGGTTTCCGACCAGTCTTTGGAAAGTCCGAGGCGCATGTCCTCGAACCACAAGCCTTTGAAAATTCCGCACGCGATGACACCCTTCGTTGAAACCGCAGATGTCGCAGCCAATTTCACGATGCCGAGCGACAAGGTTGCGTCGCCACCGAGACTGAGATCAGTTGCATTCGCTGCGCCGCGAAGTCCGACGCCGACGCCCCATTCCTTTGCAGTATCGAGGTAGAGCTCGCCATTGCCGGAGATCGATGCAATGCCGTCCCAGTAATAGGCAACTTTCATGTCGCCAACGCGCATGCCCTTGAGCTCAAGATTGCCAATCATGATCTTGCCGACATACCCGACTCCGGCAACCGACAACTCATTCGTGTCGATGGTGATTTCGCCATCGATCACTGCAGCATTTCCGACCTTCGGAACGAATGGTCCAACACCGACCTGTGCACTTGCTTTGATGCCATAGGGATCAAGCCGCAAATTTCCACCGAGCGCGTTGATCGAAGCGACTCCATAAATGTTTATTGGCAATCCCTGAACAGAAACACCAATCTCTTTGAGTTCGCCGTTCTGAATTCGAATTGTTCCGCCGAACCCAAGTGCATCGGCGCCCGCACCAAACAACACGGTGATTGAGCCAGCCCACAGGTTTTCGCCAACGCTGTACTGCAGATCAATTCCTTTCAAGCGAACAATCGCAAGATCGACCTCGGGAATCTTCACCATGAGTTTTTCCAACCGAGTCGCACCGTTGACCGGCCAGAAGATGCCAAGTTCTCCGTAATACCCCTGAAGAACACTCGGAAGTTTGAGCTTTCCAAAGAGCGCGATGCCCAGCGCGCCTTCGCGTTCCACCGGTTGAAGGGTCACCGCAGCTTCGATATCGAGACCCGCGACTTGCTGGATGATTTGCGAGGGCAATGAGAACGTGTATGCAGGAATGGTTTTCAATCCAACTTGATCGAGTGTGAACACAACATCAGGAGTTGCTAGTGAGGGAACTGCTCCCGAAAGTTGTTTCACCGAATCCTCGGTGACGACCGTGTAGTCAGGGAAACCGTTGACCGGCTGTCGCGGATAGCTGTTCACTCCCGAGAGTCCAGGCAATCGACCGATCGTCGATGCTTTGATCTCGTCATTCTTGATGGGCATGGCCCAACCCGGCGCCGAGTTCTGACTTTGGGTGTACTGAAACGACCAATCGACAATTCCATCGTCGACCAACATGTCGCCGCCGAAGATCGACCCAAAGACCTCGTAACCATTGGCGTGCACATGCGCGTTCAGCGGATCGAAAAAGAACGTTGCATCGGCTGTTGCTGGGCGGAACTCCATTCCACCGACGAACACCTTTTTCGTCGATGTCCACTCAAGGCCAACTCGAGTGAGACAAGCCTCGGGGTCAGCCTTGTCGGCGAGCGCTTCGAATGGTCCAAGTCGCACCGACTTGGCGCACGGGTACAAAACGGCAACCGCAGGGTTCAGAGACGGAACTGTGGTGGTCGTTGTCGAAGACGTTGACGAACTCGACGATGCCGAACCGCCGCTCACGGTTGTTGACGTGGTTGAGGAAACAGAACCGGCAATGGTCGATGACGTTGAGGACGACGGCGCTGCTGTTGTCGAGGTGGGAACCGCCGTGGTTGTCGGAAGAATCGTGGCTCCCGGGGCGACGGTATTGACCGGATTCGAGGTCGGCGTGTCTCCAGCGGCGGACCGATTCACGGTGCCGCTCGCACACGCAGCAAACAACAGCCCACTCGCAATGGCCACGGCGAGAGCCTGCGTGCTGCGCCGACCGAAGGTTTTCAACATCCCGTCCATGGGGGCCGATCCTAGCCACTACGTCAACGCCGTGGACAACGTGCCTGAGACTGACCCCACGCGCCACCGGCGCCCCGAAGGGCGCCGGTGATGGTGGCGGAAAGTGAGGGATTCGAACCCTCGGTGACCCGAAGGCCACAACGGCTTTCGAGGCCGCCCCATTCGTCCGCTCTGGCAACTTTCCGTCTTCGACACTAGTGGCCCCTCTTCTGAGGGGGCCAACGCGGGTCAGACGCTCAGTTCGAGTTAGCGCAGACCGGAAAAGTAGGAGGACAGCAACTCGCTGCACTCTTCGGCCCGCACATCGGAAATGGTCTCGAATTCGTGATTGAGACGAGGGTCGCTTCCGAGCGAATACAACGAACCGCACGCACCGTTTTCATAGCTGCGAGCACCGAACACCACGCGACCGACGCGCGCATTCACCATGAGTCCAGCGCACATTGCACATGGTTCAAGGGTGACCACCACCGTGGCGTTTTCGAGTCGCCAGGAACCGACCGCCGCTGCCGCATCGCGAACCGCGAGTAATTCGGCATGAGAAGTGGGATCTTGCGATTGTTCGCGTTCGTTATGACGTCTGGCGACGACCTTGCCGTCGACGACAACCACGGCACCGATCGGCACTTCGCCCTGTTCGGCGGCGAGTCGCGCCTCTTCAAGCGCGAGACCCATGAGTTCGTGATCGGAGAGTTGGGGTGCGTTCTGTGCATCTCCCATTGCGTCTCCGATCACGTGTGATTCACAGCAGTTTTTGGCGGAGGGAGTGGGATTCGAACCCACGGTGAGTTTCCCCACACACGCTTTCCAAGCGTGCCGATTCGGCCGCTCTCGCACCCCTCCCGGGGACCAACCGACGAGGCCGGATGGCATTCCAGTGGGACAGGGTATCGTTCCTCCCGACCCGCTCTCGCGTGTGGCGGTCGGGTCCTGTGCAATCGGAACCCGCGAATCGAGTCAGGGCCGGAAGGCAGCAGCTCTCAACGGGACCACCGATGTGCCGCAGGTCGCCTGACCGTCACACGGGAGAGCGGGTCGTTTCGCGCTTCACACGTGCCGATCGAGGCGATGGCAGTCC
>JALQSZ010000192.1 GCA_023264135.1 Acidimicrobiales bacterium | reverse complement strand
TCCGGCATCAAACTCGACGCGAATGCGGCTGTTGTCATGCTGCCCATGCTTCTCATCGGACTCGGGATCGGTTCACTCGCTTCGCAACTTGGCAACGTCGCAGTATCCGCAGTACCCACTTCCGAAAGCGGCGAGGTCGGAGGGCTGCAAAACACGGCAACCAATCTCGGCGCGTCGATCGGAACCGCGCTTGCGGGCTCGGTGCTCCTAGCGGTGCTGACCGCATCACTCATCTCAGGAATCACCAGTGATCCAAACGTTCCCGACTCGGTCAAGCAGCAAACAACAGTTTCGCTTTCCTCAGGAGTTCCGTTCATTTCCGATTCTTCGCTCTCGAGCGCATTAACTGAAGCTGGAGCTCCCCCGGCGATCACCGACGAGATACTCAGCAAGAACCGATCTGCACGGATCGAAGGTCTTGATGCCGCGCTTTCCGTATTGGCGTTACTGGCAACAATCTCGCTGCTGTTCACGCGCCGACTTCCGAACGAACAACCCGCTGATTCTTCTGTTGTCGAGACAACCAGTTCGACGTCGTAGCGGCGAATCTCCGCTCCTATTTCTGCATGCCACCCGAGACGGAGATCTCGTCGCCAGTCACATACGACGACGCGTCGCTCGCGAGGTACAGCACCGGGCCAACAATCTCCTTGGCATCGGCAACTCGCTTCATCAGAGTGCCGTTGGCGATCATGTCGATGAATCCTTCGCGAACTCGCTCAGCACCGGCCACCATCTCAGTCATAAACGGACCAGGACACAGAGCGTTCACACGAATGTTCCACGGTGCCCACTCTTGCGACATGGACTTGGTGAGGTTGATGAGGCCTGCCTTTGACGAGCCATAGGCGCACACATTTGGGCCACCGGAATACGCGGCCATCGTCACGATATTGACGATGGAACCGCCACCGTTGTCTCGCATCACCGGCGCAACCTGCTGTGCCATTCGTAGCGGACCTTCAAGGTTGACGTTAAACATTTTGCGCCAGTACTCGAGAGACATTTCCGAAACCGTGGTCGGCGCCGGATTGATTCCGGCGTTGTTCACGAGCACGTCAATTTTGCCGAAGCGCTCAACAACGGCATCGACGAAACTGGGAATGCCCTCCCAGTCACCCACATGACATGCGAGTCCAAATGCCTCTCTTCCTGTTGCCGCCGCAACTTCAGCAGCAACCTCGTCGCAAAGTTCCTGTTTCCTCGAACTGACGACAACGTTGGCTCCGGCTTCGGCGAGGCCCTGCACCATCGCACGACCAATGCCCTTGGTCGACCCAGTAACGATCGCAACTTTTCCGGAGAGATCGAATAATTCCATTGCACTCATCGCTACATGACCTTTCGTTCGCCGAGAACCGTCGAGTCCTCCGTGTCAAGCACAACCACAAGTTCCGAAATTCGAAGTTTTCCGCCCTGGACTCGAACAGTTCCGCAAACCACTGCGGTTGAGAGATTCGATGGCGAACCATTCACGATCTGCGAGACCCGGATATAGGAGCGAAAGTCAGCTTCGTCTCCGCGGTTCTCACTGATGTGAATGTTCTCGCCGCCGTGACGAAGCGGAGATGGACTCCCCTGACGATGCTGCACCTGCCAGGCCAGCACCTCGTCACGACCACGAACATCGGCATTCACAAATTCCTCGAACGCCGTCATGCCTGTATCGGTCTTGCAAACGAAATGCGCATCGTCAGCAAAGAACTCCGGCCATTCCTCGTAGATCGCGTTGTCGTACGCGAACCACCAGTGCGAAATCAGCTGTTGCACATCGGCGCTTTCAATCACGGGTCCCCTCCGGCCTCGTTGTGACGCATCGTGGCGGCGTCAGCACGCTCAAAAGATATCACTGTTATATTTTCGACATCGCAACTTCTCCTTACTCCCTACTTTGAGGAGCAACAATGGCTCTTACCCACGAAGATCTCGCCCTCGCACTTCGACCGGTGGCTCCACCCCGTGTCCTCGAAGAGGTCTACACCGACGACCAGTACGAGCGAATTATGGGCGTTCTCAAAAGCCACGGTCCCTGGCCCACGATCACGGCCAACCATTTCGACACCGTCGAAGAACTCGTTGCGACATCTTCTGGACCGATGCGTGAGGGTGAAGGTCCGAACATCACTCTCGACGACATCGCAACCGGTCATTTCCGCGGCTACTTCGGAAAAGGTTCGACCTGCTACTACCCCGAACTCGAAGACTGTTTCTACAGTCCCAAGTTCCTCGAGCTCGCACGAGACTATTGGGGTGCCGAGTATGCGAAACCGACTCACATGTTGTTCAATTTTTGCGGAGCGCACCACAGCGGCTTGAGTCCGCACCTCGACGCGGTGCAATTTCGCGGGATTCGCATCGAGAACGCGCCGGTATGGCTCGCCAACATCATGGGAAAGTCAGGCCTCTTCCAAGAGTACATGGTGAAGATGGCCCAGGTCATTGCATGGTGGTACCGAGGCGAAAACGGAACTTTCACGTACTGGCCTGACGGACCCTTTGGTCAACCGAAAGTTCTGGAACACCCGCTTTGGGATAAGGGAGTGCTTGTTCAGAACGAGGTGATGTTTCATCGGGGCGATCCGGTAGGCCGGCCCGAGGATCGCGACATTCCAGGGCTGAAACATCGTTCGATGATTGGTTACGAACCTGACCTTGACGACTGGGCCATCACCACAGACGGCGAAGTCATTCGCCGATACCGACCGGAAGAAACTCGACTGCTTGTGCACTGGAGCGCCGAGGTCTATTCCGATCGGGAGGAACTCGAAAAATCCCTTGATCACTCGGACGATCTCACAACTGATGTTGTCTTTGAACGATTAATGGCCGACATGACCATGCGCGGCACCTCGTTCACAGAACCAACAGATCCACTGCACGACACCGATTTCATTCGATCGTTGATCGCCACCTACACGATCGCGCCTACCACCGATTGGCTCGAGCAACCGTGACGACTCCAACCCGACTTCGACCAACCGCAAAAGCAGTTGCAACACGCGCGGCCCTCATCGAAATCGCAGCGGAAATGTTTGCGACCGACGGCTATCTACAGACGTCGATTCGAGATATCGCTCACGAGGCATCGCTCACGACTGGCGCCATCTACGGTCATTTCAGGAACAAAGCCGAACTCCTGGCCGAGGCAATCAGTTCTCGGACCGCCAGCGACCTCGAAAGCATTCCTGCAACGAGTACCCGCGAACCGCAACACGTCGACGTCTTACGACGAGCAGCTCTTCGCTTCGCCGAGCGACACCAACTTCGATCACTCATCGTTCAAGGCGCTGCCGCCTCCCTCACCGATACTGAAACAAGGGATCGACTCCGAGCAGAACAGCTTGAGCACCTACAAAGCTGGATCGATCGTTACGAATCGAATCGAGAGTCTCTCGGAATCGATCCTTCAGTTGACATTCGCGACGCAGTGCTCTTCACCTGGGCCGCAGAAGTTGGCCTTGGAGTTCTTGAAGCAGTCGGTATCTCACCGCGTTCAAAATCGAGTTGGGCGGACATCTTCGCCCGGTTCGGGCGTTCGCTCAGCCTTCCGCAGGATCGCTAATTACTCGTCGAAAAGTTGAAGTTCTGGATGATCAGCGAGG
>JALQSZ010000191.1 GCA_023264135.1 Acidimicrobiales bacterium | reverse complement strand
AGCGGCGGCGGCACGATTGGCAACGGCACCGTGTTCGGGTACCGGGCCGGAATCCACGCAGGATCCCGGCCGGCACGCGAGATCTAATCGCTAGTCGCCGCTCGGAATCACTCCGCCAGCAGCGATCCAACGTCCGATCACTTCACCGGCTTCGGCCGGTGAGTACACGTCTTCTTCGTAGCTCCATTTTCCGTTGCCGGCGTAATGGAGAATCGTGTTGACGTCGAAGCCGTAGTAGCCATCGTCGCCGTCAGGCGCGGGAAGAATGTTCGGGATCAACGCGCTGACGCGATTGCCTTCGATGAACTTGTACGACACAGGAAATTCCATCGTGGGAAATGGCTGCATCACACCGTTGATCCATTCGCGAATTTCGTCCTGGCTCTTGAAGTAGCCGTAGTGATGTTCGCGGTAGTGCGCGCCTTCGGTGAATTGATCGGCCCACTGATTCCAGTCGCCGGTCGCTACAGCCAGTTCACCGCGCTTGCGGTACTTCTCGAACTCTTCTTCGATCTCTTCGCGAGGGAATGCGGGCTCGGGAACTGGAGGCGCCCAACCTTCGATTCCTTCGAGTGAACGATCCTGCGGGGTCTCGCGAGTTCCACCAGCCTTGATCCAGTCGACGAATACCCGGCCTGCATCTTCGGGGTTGTAGTAATCGCCTTCGAACGAAAACTTTCCGTCGCCGGCATATTCGAGAATTGTTGTATTCGGAAAACCGAATCGCTTGCCGGTGCCAGTCGGATCGGGAAGGTTGTTCCAGATGTAGAAGCTGATGCGATTGCCTTCGATGATGTACCACTCAATCCAAAGCGTCATCGTCGGATAATCGGCCATGCACTCGATGATCCACTTCTGAATTTCTGCTCGTCCGTGGAACACGCCGAGGTTGTGTTCTTCGTAGAGCGCGTCCTCAGTGAACAAGTCCGCCCAACCCGCCCAGTCGTGTGTCTCGACACCTCGGCGGCGAAACTCGGCAAAGGCTGCTTCGACTTCTTCACGCGGATAGATCGTCATGTGAATCTCCTTCAGAGATGGGGTGGTCGTTAGGGGCGGGAAAAATCGCGATTGGGGTGACGGGGCGGCATTTTCATTCCGGGTGGTGCCACCCATCCCGATGCCGTGAGGTCCTCGTAAACATGAACCATGTTGAGAAGATCCTCCTCGTACCGGAACTTTCCATCACCGGCATAGAGCAACGTCGTATACGCCGACTGCTGGCGGCCATCGGGAAGCACTTGGCGGTACTTGATGATGATTTCGTCGCCATGCACAAAGACGCCATCAACGGGGAACGTCCAGTCTTCAATGCCCGTCATTGAATCGCTGAGAAACTCACGAATGCCTTCGATCCCTTCAACCCGACCCCAGGCCGGATCAATGAAGACCGCATCGTCAGTAAAGAACTGCGCGAGGTCGACCCATGGACGCTTGCCCTCGTCGACTTCCGCACGAAAAGCGAGATACCGCTCGAGCACTGCGCGTAGTTCTGGAGAAGCATTCTCCATTGTTCCCCCTCGTCCCCCGACGTGTGCGCCGACTCTATCGGCATTGCGAAATGAATGAGACCCGCATCGCTATTGCGAAAAACCGAATGAGAGAATCGTTGAACGGTGAAACCTCGCATCACGGTGGCACTCCAAATCTGACAATCTGACACCGCACGCAACGTCAGCTTCGACCAGCACCATCGCAGGGGGAACTTCCATGGGCGACACGATCGACACCGAGTACATCCGTCGAGCCGTCGACTACTCCGATCTCGCAGCACTTCGGATCGCCATTTTTCAGGCAACCGGCGATGCGGAAATTGGTCGACTTGGACCCGTTGCAACCTTGAGCGAAGACGACAAGGCGCTCTTGAAGGCGCGTTGTGTTGAACTCATCGATGCCGATCTCGCTTCGTGGGAATTGCGAACTCCCTCCGACGACGAGATCAACACAATGCTCGACATGGTGATCGGCACCCCCACCTCTCCCGGAGATTTCGAACTTCGGAAGATGGTGCTTTCGTTTGAAGACTTCCCCGGTTTCGCAGACTGGTCGTCACCCACAGCCAAAGCCCCCGCCGATTTTCATGTCGCCATCATTGGCGGCGGCTTCAACGGAATCGCAACGGGCGTTCAACTTGAACAACTCGGGATCGATTTCACGGTGTACGAGCGCCGCGAAGAATTAGGCGGAACGTGGAGCATCAACCGCTACCCCGATATTCGCGTTGACACGTTGAGCGCGTCCTACGAATTCAGTTTCGAAAAGGACTATCCCTGGACCGAATATTTCGCCCGGGGACCAGAGGTCAAGGCGTATCTCCAACACATCGCCAAGAAGTTCGGCGTGATGGACCACGTCAAGCTCGGTCACGATCTTGTCGAAGCTCGCTTCAATGACGACACAAAGTTGTGGCATGTCACGTTTCGTTTGGCTGATGGTTCAACGGTGTCTCGTGATGTGAATGCAATCGTGAGTGCTGCAGGGCTGTTCGCCAATCCCAATCTTCCGTCGTTCCCAGGGATTGAGGACTTTGGCGGCCTCGTCATTCATCCCACGCAGTGGCCAGAGGGCATTGATCTCAGCGACAAGAACGTTGCGGTGATCGGCAACGGTTCAACTGGCGTGCAACTTCTCGGACGCGTTGCCGAGATGTCGAAGCATGTCGAAATGTTCCAGCGCACGCCGCAGTGGATTAGCCCCCGCGACAAATACGGTCAGCACGTCGAGCCCGAAACCCGTTGGCTCATCGGCGCAATGCCGGGCTACTGGAACTGGTGCCGCATCACGTCGATCATGCACCTGTTCGATTTCGATAAAGACTTCCTCATTCGCGACGAGGAATACGAAAAGACCGGCGGACAAATCACTGCGAAGAGCGACTTCGTTCGCAACATGCTTCTTGACTACATCAAAACCGAAACTGGTGGCCGTCAGGACCTCATCGACAAGTTGATCCCCGATTACGCGCCCATGGTTCGTCGCCCAATTGTCGACAATGGTTGGTACCGCGCACTTACTCGCGACAACGTCGATCTCGTCACCGAAGACATCGTTCGATTCACCGATACCGGCATCGAAACCGCCGACGGTAAGCATCACGAACTCGACGTCGTGATCTCGGCGACCGGCTACGACATCGTCAAGTACCTCTGGCCCGCTGAATACTTTGGCCGCAACGGCGTGAACCTCCATGAGAAATGGGAGGAGGAATCACCTATGGCGTACGCCGGAATGATGATTCCCGGATTCCCGAATCTTTTCACCCTGTACGGCCCAAATTCGCAACCGCTTTCGGGCGGCGTTGCGCTTCCTGCCTGGTATCAAATGTGGGCCGGCTTCGTCGCTCGATGTCTCACCGGGATCATCGAACAAGGCAAGCAAACCGTCGAGGTCACCGAAGAGGCGTTCCGCACCTACAACGATCGTCTCGTTGAAGAATCACAGAAGCTCATCATGGTGTCGGATGCGGCGATGGCAGCGAAGAACTACTACGTGCAGAACGGACGCATGCAGGTCAACGCTCCGTGGGAAACCCACGACTACTACCGCATGACGTCGTATCCCGACCCCGAAGCGATCGTCTTCGAGTAACGCGCGTGCGTTCCGGCGTAA
>JALQSZ010000190.1 GCA_023264135.1 Acidimicrobiales bacterium | reverse complement strand
CTTCTGCGTACGCGCCCGCAAAATTCCCCGGTGTTTTTGAGGTTTTCCGATGACTCGCGGTCGCAAGCCGATTCCCGAAAGCGCAAAGCGATTGGCCGGCAATCCCGGTAAAAGAAAAATTCGGCCGGACCTTCCCTCGCCGGCAGGCGTTCCGCCGATCCCCAAGCGTTTGATGGTTGAGCCCGTGGCGGTTGAGAAATGGCAGGAGCTCGTGCCGATTCTCACCGAGCTCGGCACGCTGACGATGGCAGACGGCGAGGCGCTCGCAACTTTATGCGAGGTGTACGCTGCAACGCAGGCCTGCCTGCTCGAGTTGCGGGCGAGCGGGCCGGTGATGCGGACGGACTTGGGCGGCGTGAAACCAAACCCGGCCGGCCCGTTGTATCGCGGATTAGTGAGCCTTCAGGCTTCCTTAATGGGCGAGTTTGGACTGACGCCAACCTCTAGGACTCGCCTTGGTGGCAAAGAAGAAAAGCCAGCCGACGAAGTCGAATGCCTTCTGCACTGACCTTTCCGTCTCGCACCAAACCGCGTTCTCCAAGGCGATCCCAACCAATCTGAATTTCTTCGGGACTACTTCCACGCGAAGTTGGCAACCATCCATCTTCATAACCAAGCCACGAGTTGTGAAGAATCGACGCTTCGATTCCGGTCAATCCGAGAGCAGCAACGACCGCCCAGTGCGTGTCGCCTCGCCATTCGCGCACGCAGTTCACCGCATGCCAGCCGCTCAGCAACAGATCGGTGGGTCGATCCATTCGTAGATGCGATGCAAAGAAGACACGACCGGCCGTCGGCAATTGGTCAACGACAGGCCACAGTTTCGGACCCAATTCCACTAACGCAGGAACAATGTCGGGCGCGAACTCGTGGAGACCTTCAACAACTGCTTCGTCTCGAGCGTTCCACACCGTCTCAAAGTCGGTAGAGGCATGAACGAGGTCGAATGTGAAAGAAATTGCTGGCGGACTGATCGAACCGAACGCCGCAATGACCGCCTCAGGCCCAGCCGGCGAGAGCGGCGCACAACGAGCCGCGATGTAACCGATCGGTCCGGGAAGTCCCAATGCTTCAAATCGACGAACCGCACCTGGATCCCAGAAGATCCAACCAATTGTCGTTTGCACCGACCGGGAATTTCGTTTTGCAATTGCCGGCCAATCGACAACAGATTCCTGCTCGCCCATCTACAAAAACTTTCGCAGGATCTTTGCCTTGCGATCGGTGTAGGGCGGATACGCGATCGATGGATCGAGTTTGGTTCCGCGAGAAAGCACTGGCTTCAAGTGCTGGAACAACCGAACACCGGCCTTGCCGTGATAGCCGCCCATTCCGCTTTCGCCAATACCTCCGAACGGAAGTTTGGGATTCGTGAGATGCATGATCGTTCCATTCACCGTCACACCACCCGCAGTCGTGCGGTTCAACACGTCGGCAACAATGCTCTTCTTTTCCGCGAACACATACAGAGCGAGCGGATGCGGGTGAGCATTGACGTACGAAATCGCCTCGTTCATTGATGGAACGTCGATGACTGGAAGCAACGGGCCAAAGATCTCTTCCTCCATAATCGGCGCTGCCATATCAACATCGACAAGCACCGTTGGAGCGATGTAGCGAGACGAAGCATCAGTTTCGCCGCCGATCGCAATTGTTCCGGCGCCCGCAAGCGCTACCAATCGATCGAAATGGCGAGGCGACACGATGCGGCCATAACTCTCACTGGCTTTGGGATCCGCTCCATAGAACTCCGCGATCGCTTTTCCAAGTTCGGCAAGAAAGGCGTCGCGCACCGTTGCATCGACCATCACATAATCGGGTGCAACACAGGTTTGCCCCGCATTCAACCATTTACCCCACGCGATCCTTCGTGCCGCAACACGCAAGTTCGCTGACGCATCAATGAGCACCGGACTCTTCCCACCAAGTTCGAGCGTGACCGGTGTGAGGTTTTTCACCGCCGCCGCCATCACGATGCGGCCAACCGTTCCGTTGCCTGTGTAGAAGATGTGATCAAAGCGCTGTTCAAGTAACGCTGTCGTTTCGGGAACACCACCTTCAACAATCGCAACCGCCGACGTGTCCATGTACTTGGGTACGAGCCGACCGAGCACTTCTGCAGTCGCAGCCGAAACTTCCGAAGGCTTCATCACGACGGCATTCCCCGCTGCAATCGCACCAGCTACGGGAACAAGGAGCAGCTGAATCGGGTAATTCCATGGAGCAATAACCAACACGACGCCGAGCGGTTCTGGAATGAGTCTCGATGTCGCCGGAAGCGCCACAAGTGGCGTGCCGACTCGCTCTGGCTTATTCCACTTCTTCAGGTTCTTGATCATCGACTTCACTTCGCCAGTCACGAATGCGATGTCAGTCATGAACCCTTCGACCGAAGGTTTACCGAGGTCGGTCGCCAACGCTTCAAGAAACGTTGACTCGTTCTCCTCGAGCATCTTCACGAGTTGTTCGAGCTGGTGCTTGCGCCACGCCAACGGCCGCGTCAGGCCCTTTTCGTAGGCAATGCGGAGAGTGTCAGCCACAAATGTCATGGCTGCATTCAACCATCCCTGCTCGAGTTAGTTCGTGAGGAACTTGTTGAGCGCGGCGACTCCAGCTGGGGGATTTGAGGCATTGATGCCATTTGCGCCTTGCTGGAACAGCGCCAAATACCCGGCCTCATTTTCCCCGTCACCATTTGGCCATACCCAGTTGACGTACCCGGCCGCCTTTGTCTTTTGCACATAAGCCGGCGTGAACACCGGAATTCCCTCGTACACCGGCGGCACCTGCAGGATCCGCTCCCACATCGGAATAGGAACATTGCCCAAGACGTAATTCGTTAGAGCTTGCAGTCCGGGAGACATTGCTACCTCTGGGGCCAGGGTGTGGAACTTTTCAACAACGGTGTCGTCAAACGATGTGACGACAACGGAGTTCGTGCGATTGAGCTGAGCGATTTCCTTGGCTAACAGGTCGGCAGTAACGAAAGCATCGGCGCCTTTGCCCTTGATTTCGATATTGATCACGTAATCAGGCCAACGTTCAGCAACGTCAGCGAATTTCGGCACGGCAAAATCTTCGGCGGTATAGCCGGCCGGCGCGGCAACCTTGCCGGTTCGAATTCCCCGAAAGATGTAGTCGGCATCTGGCTTTCCAGTGCACGTGTTCGCACACGAAGACGCAAACCAATAACCGTTATCAAGTTGATGAAGCTGCTCGTAGGTGAGATCGGAAATCTTGAGATCTGATTCCGTCGTGCGTTTGGTGTTGTCATCGTGCTGAACAACGAGAACGCCGTCTTTTGTTCGCTGGATATCGAGATCAAGGACATCAACCCCAGCTTTCACGGACTCGGCAAAGCCATACATCGTTGAATGCGGGGCAACGTCTTCACCCGCTGCGTGACCGAGAACGATCGGACGGCCAAGTCCCAGAATGCCGTCAACGGTCGATGCAGGTGATTTCGAAGTCGTTGTGGACGTCGATGACGAACTCGACGAAGAACTGCACGCCGAAAGTAAAAGGGCTGCGACAAGGACGGCACCTGTGCAAAGTTCGGCTGACCGACGAGTGATCTTCATTCGTTTATTACTCCAACGTTGTGTTCGGCGTGCGAACAGTACC
>JALQSZ010000018.1 GCA_023264135.1 Acidimicrobiales bacterium | reverse complement strand
GAACAACGACTGCTTCCCACAGGAGATGGATCGGGACCGTAATGAGTTTCTTCATGCGAACAATGCCTCCACGAATTCATTTGCATCGAATGGAACGAGATCTTCAGCGCCTTCACCAAGGCCAACCAACTTCACCGGAATTCCCAGTTGATCGTGAATGGCAATGACAATGCCACCCTTGGCTGAACCATCGAGTTTGGTGAGTACAACGCCGGTGAGTTCAACCGCTTCGGTGAACTGTTTGGCTTGCACCAAACCGTTCTGGCCGGTGGTCGCATCGATCACCAGCAACACCTCGGTCACCGTTCCGGCTCCCTTCTCGGCGACTCGGCGAACTTTGCTGAGTTCTTCCATCAGGTTGACCTTGTTATGAAGGCGACCAGCGGTATCGGCGAGCACGAGATCAATGTTGCGGGCATTGGCAGCTTCGACGCCATCGAAGATGACAGCACTCGGGTCGCCACCTTCATTTCCGCGAACGAGTTCCGCGCCTGCACGCTCAGCCCACATACCGAGTTGCTCGGCTGCAGCGGCGCGGAATGTGTCTCCGGCGGCCATGAGCACGGTGTGGCCTTCACGAACTTCGCGCACACCCAATTTCCCGATAGTGGTGGTCTTCCCCACTCCATTGACGCCGACGAAGAGCCACACCGATGGACCTGCGTCGGTTGACATCTTGAGGTCACGATCAAAACCGCTCAGCCGATCGGTCATCTCTGCTTTCAATGCGCCGAGCAGTTCTTCGCCGTTGGAAAGGCCATCGGCTTTGACTCGATCGCGAAGGTGATCGAGAAGTTCCTGCGTTGAGGCAACGCCTACATCGGCGAGGATGAGCGCTTCTTCGAGTTCATCCCAAGTCTCAGCATCGATCTTGGAACGACCAGCGATTGTTCCCAACGCGCCCGACAACGCGGCACGAGCTTTTCCGAGACGATCACGGAAGCGCGGCCGCTCAGCAACGACCTCAACCGCTTCGGTTTCAACAATCTCGACTTCGTCGACGACGTCAACATCAACTTCGTCGCGAACAACCTCGTCAACGAGTTCTTCGACAGGCACGCGAGTTTCGAGATCTGCATCGACCTCGGCTTCGACAAGCGCCGCCCGAGCGGCTTCTTCCGCGGGTACAACACGATCGTCGACCGGAGCGCGCCGTTTCGACGGTGGCTCGATAACGCCGCGACGATTGCGAGGGGCGATGAATCCGAGCCCGACAATCAGGCCCAGAAGAACGACAACGGCAACGATGATGAGGATCACGGTCATGGGCTGGTCAGCCTAGTGGGCCGCTCTTGTGGCTCATCCGGGCGAATGCGCCTCGTCGAGCACCGCCGAGCCCACCGTGAGCCCAAACGCGCCAGTGGCCGCCCCTTGGGGCGACCACCGACAACGACCCGTTTGAAACCTGCGTTACTTCAGCGTTCCGAGGGTGACATCGACGTCGAGAATCTTGCCGTCTCGGTTGATCTCGACGACCACCGTGTCGCCAGGGCTGTACCCGCTGGCCATGCCACGAAGTTCGTCGAAGCTCCGAACCGCCACGCCATCGACAGCAATGATGAGATCGCCAGACTTAATGCCGGCCCTATCGGCAGCTCCGCCGCTGGTCACGCTTTGCACATAGGCACCAGCGCTACCGGAAGGCGTTGTGCTCGGACCACTAAGACCAAGTCCAGCCCGTGCAACAGTCTTTCCGGCGGCGAGCTGATCAGCGACGCGCTTGGCCGTTGAAATCGGAATCGCGAATCCGATACCGGTGTTCTCGCCCGTTTCGCTGTAGATCGAAGAGTTAATTCCCATGATCTCGCCATTGCGATTGGCCAGCGCACCACCGGAGTTGCCGGGGTTGATTGACGCGTCGGTCTGAATCATATTGATGACGACGCTCTTCTCATTGGGCACTGGGCGATTCACCGCCGAAACGATGCCTGAGGTCACCGTTTGCTCAAGACCGTAAGGGCTTCCGACGGCAACCGCGATCTGGCCAACATGCGGCTTTTCTGTTGCCAACTTTGCCGCTGGTGCAGCAATGCCAGAGGCCCGCACGACGGCGATGTCGGTGCCGGTGTCAGCGCCAAGCACTTGACCCTTCACCGCGGTGCCGTGTGAATCACGAACGGTCACGGTCGTGGCGGTACCAACAACGTGTGCATTCGTGATGAACAAGTCGGTGTCGTATGCGACACCGGAACCGAGACCCTCGCTTGTTTCAATTTGCACAACTGACGGGCTCACCGTTGCTGCGACGTACGCAATCGGTTCCGAACCTGGATCAATGGTGACTGCAGTGGTGGTCACTTGACCGTTTGAGCTCGAACTGCGAACAACGGTTGTCGTGTTGTCGTCGATAAGCGAACGAATTCCAAATCCCAAACCGAACAGTCCGGCAACAACAACGAGTGCCACGACCACGCGAAGGAACGAATTCGAACGACGCGGACCAGATGGGGTCACGTTGCGATTCGGCGGTGGCGTTGGTGCACCACCCCACGCATCGGCGGTGGGGGCCGGTGGAACCGGCGGCACCGGAGGGGTCGGCGCGGTCGGGCCACCACTGCCCCAAGCTGGGGGCATCGGTGCGGGTTCCCATCCTCCAGCCGGCGTTGGCGGGGTCGGAGGCTGAGGTGGCATTGCGGGGGGCTGGTTGTCCCAGGTCATAACGAATCGGCTCCTGCAGCGGTTTCGGGTCGAATGGTACGGACACCACGAGGTGAACGTGTGCGCAACGTACGGAAGGGCAGCGAAAGCCGAACGAAAGACGAGATTCGGCTCATTTTCCGCTACTAGGCGGACGGAGGAACGGGAGTCGCCTGTGGCGGTGCCGGCGATTGCGCCGGGGCCAATGCCGGGAGCCACACGGCAAAAGCGGAACCGTGATCGACCTGCGATACCAATTTCACTTCGCCACCGTGCGCTTCAGCGATCTGTCGAACAATGGTGAGACCGAGTCCGCTCCGACCCTGCTCACGACCCTCCTTGGGATTGCCTCGCCAGAATCGCTGGAATACCCGATCCTGATTTTCGGGGTCGATCCCCGGTCCTTGATCTTCAACCGCCATCCAGATCCACGGGCCATCGAGACCGCCCCGAAGGCGCACGGTGGTGCCTTCAGGCGAATAGCGAATGGCATTCGCGAGGAGATTGCCGAGCGCTTGGCGAAGCGCGAGACGATCACCAATCACCCAAAGACCTGCAGGTGCGTGATGCACAAGATGCACACCAGCAGCAACGGCAGATGCGTTGAACTCCTCGGCGGCTTCACCAATCAACAACGCGACATCAACCGGATCGCGCTCAAGCGACAACGTTCCCTTTCGCGCATACACAAGAAGATCGTCCACTAATCGCGCCATACGTTCCGAGGAACGTTCAACGACTTCCGCTGTGTGTCGAAGATCTTCTGCACTCGCGTCTGGATCTGAAAGCGTCACTTCGAGATTCGTACGGATAACGGCAAGTGGATTGCGAAGTTCGTGACTCGCTTCGTGAATGAATTGACGTTGCCCTTCGAAAGCTTCATCGAGTCGACCAAGCATGTCGTCGAATGTGTCGGCCAACTGACGAAGTTCGTCATTGGGTCCACCAAGATCAATGCGTTGCTTGAGATCACTCGCTTGGATCTCGCGAACAGTGTTGGAAATTTCACCGAGAGGACGGAGCATTCGACCGCTCACGATCCAACCGATGACAAGGCTGGTGAAAAACAATGCGAGCAATGCCCAGAACGAATACACACGCAAGGCGTCGAGAGCTCGTTCATTCACCGCTCGCTGCACGAGTTGCGCTTGATCGGGTTGGATGAACGTGATGCCGCCCACCTGAAAAGCAGTGGCAGAAATCTTTTGATTACTGAGTGAATTGTGAAGTCCGAGATAGATGCCGCCAACTACAAGCGCAGCGAGACCAAAGACAAGAATCGACCACACCGCCGTCAGTCGGAATCGAATTGAACCCATCCAGGCCGGCAAACGGCTCGATGCGCGGTAACTGCGCGAATGAAGACGAGTTCGAACTGCGCTCTGCGAACGCGACTGTTCGCCTTGCACTTCGTGCCGATCGTCGTCGGGTGCGGTGAGATGCGGATCGATCACGGATCGAGCAATCGGTATCCCGAACCGATGACGGTTTCGATGAGCGGGGTCTCGTCGCCGATCGACACCTTGCGGCGAAGCGTGCCAACCGTGACACGCACCGTATTGGTGAACGGATCGGCGTGTTCGTCCCACACGTGTTCAAGTAGCGACTCTTGTGAAATGACTTCGCCAGCGTGAAGCATGAAATAGCGCAGGAGTGCGAATTCCTTTGCGGTGAGATCAAGGCGACGCGACCCACGCTTGGCTTCGTGGCGTGCGTCGTCGAGTTCGAGTTCACCCACCACCGTGACCGAAGAAACAGCGCGCGAATCTCGACGCAAGAGCGACCGAACTCGAGCGAGTAGTTCCGGAAACGCGAAGGGCTTCACGAGATAGTCGTCGGCACCGTCGTCCAGGCCAGCGACGCGATCTTCGAGCCCATCGCGGGCCGTGAGCATCAAAATTCGCGGTTGAGGGTCGGCTTCGGCTCTGACCCGCTGACAGACTTCACGCCCGTCGATACCCGGCATGGTGATGTCGAGACACAACAGGTCGTAGGTATTCACCATGACTTTGTCGAGCGCGTCGGCTCCGTCGTTGGACACGTCGACGGCGTAGCCCTCTCGGCGCAAACCACGCGCCACCGCCTCGGCCAAATCGACTTCATCGTCAACCACAAGTACTCGCACGGCGTTGACGGTACCGCCCCAGACTCCTCTCCCCCTTGCACTGACAGCGGTCGTGCGCCGCGACACAGCGAAGGACAGAATTCTTTCTCGGCTTTATGGTGGTCTTCGGTCCGATGTGGTCCCCTTCGCTCCATGACTGCGACCCACAACGCCCCAACCTCCCCATTCCCCTCTCAGGAGAACCCGATGACTGATCCCTACCCCTCCGCTCCGGCCCCTGCGGACAGCACCGCAGCTCGTTCAGCGGACGCGGCGCTCCTTGAATCGGCCCTCATGGAGATGAAGAAGGTCATCGTCGGTCAGGACCGGGCGATTGAACGACTCTTTGTTGGCCTTCTTGCCCGCGGCCACGTTCTTCTTGAAGGCGTGCCCGGTCTGGCCAAGACGCTCGCAGTCGAAACACTCGCCACGGTGATTGGTGGCAATTACAACCGCTTGCAGTTCACTCCCGACCTTCTCCCCGCCGACCTCATTGGCACACGCATCTTCCGTGCGTCGAATGAAACCTTCGACATCGAATGGGGTCCAGTCTTCGCCAACATCGTTCTCGCCGACGAAATCAATCGCGCCCCCGCAAAGGTGCAGTCGGCATTGCTCGAGGTCATGGCCGAACACCAGGTCTCGATTGCCGGCGTTACAAAGAAAGTTCCCGAACCCTTCCTCGTGCTCGCAACGCAGAACCCGATCGAAAGTGAAGGCGTCTACCCACTGCCCGAAGCGCAGCGCGATCGCTTCCTTATGAAAGTTGTTGTCGGTTACCCAACCGCTGCAGAAGAAGCGCAGATCGTTGCGCGAATGGGCGTTGGTGCTCCCAAAGCACAACAAGTTCTGAGTCTTGAGCAACTCATTCAATTACAAGCCGCGTGCGACGCGGTTCATGTGGCTCCCGCGGTCGCTGATTACGCGGTGCGTCTCGTGCTCGCCACTCGCGAACCCGCCGCATACGGACTCCCCGAACTTTCCGAACTCATTTCGTGGGGCGGAAGTCCACGCGCATCGCTCGGCCTCGTTGCCGGCGGTCGCGCGCTTGCCCTCATGCGCGGTCGTTCGTACGTGTTGCCGCAAGACATCTTCGACATTGCGCCCGATGTTCTGCGTCACCGCGTTGTGCCGTCCTATGAAGCACTTGCGCAGGGGCTTTCGGTGGAACAAATCCTCGCCCGCCTTCTGTCGACCGTGCATGCACCGGTCATCGCTCCGTCGCAGAACCCAACCGCAGTCACTGGCCGGTGAGCGCCAAGAAAACCGCGGCGCCCTCGATTGACGGAACCCCCGCCGCGGAAATTCTCCGTCGCCTCGAAATCAGCGTGACTCGTCGTCTCGACGGGTTGCTTCAAGGTGACCATCGCGGTCTCACCCCCGGTCATGGTTCCGAGCCTGGTGAAATTCGCGCCTACCAACCTGGCGACGACGTTCGTCGTATCGATTGGAATGTCACCGCCCGACTCGGCGACACCCATGTGCGCGACAGCGTTGCCGATCGCGAACTTGAAACCTGGATCCTCGTCGATGCATCGGCGTCGCTTGCATTCGGCACGGCAACCTGTGAAAAGCGAGACCTTGCTCTCGCCGGCGTTGCCGCCACGGGTTTCCTGACCGCAAGAACGGGCAATCGAATCGGCGCAATGACGATCGGACCCGACGGTGCCTCGCCGCCAATTCCTGCTCGATCAGGACGCGTTCATATGCAGGCACTTCTGCGTCAAGTGTTGACGGCACTCGATAACCCGCAGCCAGGACGCACCGATCTCACCGCAGGGCTTCGTCGTATCGCTGGAACCGCAAAACGCCGCGGACTTGTCGTGGTGATTTCCGATTTCCTCGATCCGGGTCCTTGGGACGCAGCACTACGCACGTTGGCGCTTCGTCACGATGTTCTGTGCATCGAGGTTGTCGATCCCGTCGAACTCGCGCTCCCAGATGTCGGAATGCTGTTACTTCACGACACCGTGACCGGACGCGAAATCGAAGTGCCGACCGGTAACGCGAAGTTCCGTGAGCGATACGCGAAAGCTGCAGCCGATCAACGAGCGGCGATTGCGGCGCGTGTCCGTGCAACGAGTGCCGACCATTTAGTGCTCCGCACCGACCGCGACTGGCTGCTCGACCTCGCTCGATTTGTTTCTCGTCGACGCGACCGTATTGATTCCTTGTCTCGTTCTGCTGCACACGGTTCCGGAAATGTCGGAGCCATTGCGGGAGCGACCCTCACCACCGGAGGCGTCCGATGATGGGCATTTCTTTCCTCAGCCCTTGGCGACTGCTTCTACTTTTCGTTGTTGTTGCGCTTGGCGTCACCTACGCGATTTTCCAAAAGCGCCGTTCGAAGTATGCAGTCCGATTCACGAACCTTGAGTTACTCGAGTCGGTAGCACCGAATCGACCAGGTTGGCGTCGACACATCGCCGCGGCCGTTCAACTTGTTGCGCTGGCGGCACTGGTTTTGGCATTCGCTCAACCAGTCCACGACGTGAAGGTTCCGCGGGAACGAGCAACCGTGATGCTGGCCCTCGACGTTTCGCTTTCGATGGAAGCAACCGACGTGAAGCCCGATCGGATCGAAGCAGCCAAAGCTGCGGCAACTGCGTTCCTCGACGACGTACCGGCACAGTTCAATGTCGGGCTCGTCACCTTTGCCGGCAGCGCAAAGGTCAGAGTGACTCCGACCACCGACCGCGAGCGAGTGGCCAATGCCATTCAGAGTGCTCAACTCGCCGACGGCACCGCAATCGGCGATGCGATTGATGCAAGTCTCGATGCACTCGGTGACGTACCACCAGCCCCCGACGGCGCCGCGGTTCCCGCCGCGATCGTGCTCCTCTCTGATGGCACGACGACAATGGGAACGCCGAACGCCACTGCGACACAAAGGGCAATCGATGAAGGCGTCCCCGTCTCAACGATCGCATTCGGCACACCGACCGGAACTGTCACGCTGCCCAATGGTCAAAGCGTGAGTGTTCCCGTTGATGCACCATCACTCGAAACGATTGCGAACGAATCGGGAGGCAACTTCTACGAAGCCTCGACCCAGAACCAGTTGACCGATGTGTATTCAAAGATTGGTTCCTCAATCGGATACGACGACGTGCAGTCTTCGCTCACCCAATGGTTTGTGGCCGCGTCGTTCCTCACGCTGGTTGTCGCATCAGGCCTTGCACTCGCTTGGTCGAACCGACTGCCCTAGTTCGTTCCCAGCCCGTCACTGCAATGGCCCACCGACTGATCGGTGGGCCATTGGTCGTTTTGCGTGTGATGCCGATCGGCGAGAGCTACGAGGAGACCTTTTCGCTGACCACTCGTGAGGAACCGCCGGGTTGCATTGAGACGCCATAGAGGCAATCGGCTGCTTCCATCGTGCGCTTCTGATGGCTCACGATGACGAGCTGGGCATCGTTGCGGAATTCCGCAACGAGACCAAGGAACCGGCTGAGGTTCATATCGTCGAGTGCTGCCTCGACTTCGTCCATGACATAGAACGGCGACGGACGGCTACGGAACACGGCGAACAAATACGCAAGCGCCGTGAGCGAACGCTCACCACCTGAAAGAAGCGAGAGCTTCCGAACGTTCTTGCCCGAAGGTTTCGCTTCGACCTCGATACCCGTGAGCAACAAGTTGTCGGGCTCAGTGAGTTTGAGTCGACCTTGGCCACCTGGGAACAGCGTCTGGAACAGCGCTTCGAAGTTCGCAGCAACATCGGCGAAAGCCGCAGCGAAAACACTGACGATTTCTCCGTCGATGGCTCGGATGACCTTGGCGAGTTCGCGACGGCTTTCCTTGACATCTTCGAGTTGCTGCTCAAGGAACGTGTGTCGTTCCTGCAACGCATCGAATTCCTCGAGAGCCAATGGATTGATTGGACCCATGAGGCGAAGGTCGCGTTCGAGTTCACGGGCACGACCCGCCGCAGTTGCACCTTCAGCGAGTTCGGGGCACTCACTGGCAATGGCGACATCGGGTTCGCAATCGAGATCACGACGAAGCGCTTCCACTGCCGCTTCGATACGCATTTCGATTTCCGCGTGATCGATTTCAGCGCGTTGCAGTCGTTCACGAACCTCGCCGAGGCCACGTTCCTGATCGGCGCGCTGGCGACGGAGACCGTCGAGACGACCAGCGACACCGCGGGCCGCTTCGGATTGCTGACGACGACGCTCGCGGAAATCGTTGAGGCGACCCTCGATCAGTGCCGACCGGTCTGTTACCAGTGCCGACAAGCGATCGAGCGCGGTTTGCGTGCGATCAAGTTCAAGACGCCGCGCTTCGGCCGCTTCGCGTTCTGCTGCGGCACCTTCAAGACGGGTTTCCACCTCGGCCAAACGGCCGGTGAGGAACTGCCGACGTTCAACGACAGCAACGCTGCGAACCTCGAGATCGCTTCGACGAGAACCGACCTCGGCAGCTTGTTCTTCAAGACGAGCGCGTGACTCGGCCATACGACGAGCCGAAGCGGCGAGTTCGTTATCGGCTGCCTCGAGTTCGGGAAGCATCCCTTCGAGTTCAGCGATACGTGCATCTTCACGAGTCACACGATCGGTGAGTTCACCAAGATGATCGTTGAGCGCTTCGGCTTCGGTCGCAGCATCGCGGCGATCGGTTTCGGCTCGTTGCAAACGATCGCCGGCAGCGGTGAGACGCGAATCGTTCGCGTCGAGATCTCGGGCAAGACCCGCCTCGACGCTCGCCGCGTCGGTGAGTTCTGCTCGAGCAGTTTCAAGAACTGCAGCGGCCTCAACCGCGACAAGTACCGCTTCTTCAGCACGACGGGTTGCTTCATCGAGTGCAGCGCCTGTCGCGCCCGCACCTGATGAACCGACTCGCCATCCGCTCACACCAAAGCGATCGCCTGAGTTGGTGACAACGATTGCGTCGGGATGCGCAAGCGATGCATCGACTGCCTGCACCCAACCGCCATCGATCACGACAGCAGAACCGATAAGCGCATCGAGCAACGGTTCAACGTCGGGTCGACGGGCACGAACATGTCCGCGAAGCGGTGCACCTACAGGAGGAGCGGTACGCGTCGAACGACCAGCACCGAGGGCCAACACTGCACCACTCAGCGATTCCGCGCTCAACGCTTCGAGTGCGCGAAGACCGGCGTCGACGCCATCGACAACAACTGCGGCCAGGGCCTCGCCCACCGCGGCTTCGAACGCGGATTCCCAACCTGCATCGACTTCAACAAGGTCGAGCACCGTGCCGAGCACACCATCGATGCCGGCGAGACGTTCGGTTCCGGCACGAGAACGCGCTTCGTCGAGCGCAAGCGCAAGCGCTTCTACTCGTGCGCTCCAGGCGTGCTGTTCGCTTTCCGCAGCGCGATGCGCCGATTCCGCGGCCTCGACTGCAGCTTCGGCTTGCGAACGACGAATCTCTGCCGCTTCCATGGCCTCGACCAACGGAAGCTCCGCCGATTCCAACTCAATGAGCTGGGCGCGAAGCGATTCAGTTTCGGTCAGGAGTTGCGCTGCCTTTTCGGCAAGTGCCGACGCGCGAGTGCCAATACGATCGCGTTCTTCGCGAGCGCGACCTGATGCGGTGCGAAGGGCAGCGAGTTCGCCGCGGACTTCGGCAGCAGCACCGGTAGGAGCGGGGACACCACTCGCCCACTGCTGTTCGAATTCCGAGCGTTCCGACGCGAGTCGTTCTTCCGCTTCCGCCAGTTCGGCCGCGAGCGGCTCGAATTTCTCGGACTCGCTTTCGACTTCGGCCAGTTCCGCGGCGAGTCGGGCTGCTTCGGCTTCGAGAGAGGCAACGACGCCTTGGTCGACCGACGCGCCACGAAGACGATCGACGCCGCGACGTCGTTCGGTAAGAACTGCAGACAGACCACGTGCTTGTTGGAACAGCGACTCGTATGACGCGAGACCATCGCCGAGGTCGTCGCCACCCATCGCAGTGAGTTCTGCTTCGACCGACATGATTTGCGTGTCGAGTTCCGCAAGCGAACGGCGAAGTCGTTCTTCCTCGGCAGAGAGCTCGGCACGACCACGCATGCCGTTCTCAAGTCGAGTGCGCAAACCAGCAAGTTCGCGTCCGGCAATGAAAATGCGCAGCGCGGTGAGTTCCGCCACCACACCGGCGTGACGACGAGCTGCGTCGGCCTGACGCTCAAGAGGGCGCAACTGACGACGCACTTCGCGAAGGAGATCCTGCAAACGGGTGAGGTTGCCTTCGGTCGCAGTGAGACGACGTTCGGACTTCTCTTTGCGACGGCGATATTTCAGAATGCCAGCCGCTTCTTCAATGATTGCGCGCCGCTCTTCTGGGCGCGCATTGAGCACCGCGTCGATCTGGCCCTGCGAAATGATGACGTGCTGTTGACGACCAACACCGCTATCGGAAAGCAGATCTTGAATGTCGAGAAGTCGACAGGGAACGCCGTTGATTGCGTATTCACTGTCGCCAGACCGGAACAACGTACGAGTAATCGTGACTTCGTTGAACTCGATCGGAAGCATTCCCGAGGAGTTGTCGATGGTGAGGCTCACCTCTGCGCGACCAAGCGCAGCCCGCTTGGTCGTTCCCGCAAAAATGACGTCGTCCATTTTCTGCGAACGAACCGCAGAGGGCGCTTGGGCACCGAGTACCCAACCGATTGCGTCGACCACATTGGATTTGCCCGAACCGTTTGGACCCACCACAACGGTGACGCCTGGTTCGAGATCGAGAGCTGTCGTATCGGCGAAGGACTTGAAGCCCTTCATCGTGAGTCGTTTCAGATACATCAGACCTGACAGACCTCGCAGTAGAAGGTGGACCGGCTGGCAACCTTGGTCTTGACGATGTCGTTACGACGACAACGACGACACGGCTGCTTTTCGCGGTCGTACACCTGATGATGGCTTTGATAATCGCCGGCCTTACCAAAGAGGTCGACATACTGACCGTCGCCCAATGTGGAGCCGTTGTACTTAATCGCTTCGTGCAGAATCTCGACAAGCGAGCGATAGAGGCGACGAATTTCCTGCGTCGTTAACGAACCGGTTTCGCGGTCGTAGCGCAGGCCCGAATCGAAAAGGATTTCATCGGCATAGATATTGCCGATGCCGGCGATCATTGATTGATCGGTGAGGAATGCCTTCAACGATTGATTCTTCGAACGCAGAAGGTGACCGAAGTCGACCCACGACATTGGAGTTTCCACTGGGTCGATGCCGAGGTTTGAAAGTTCTTCGATCTCTGAAGAGATTTCATCGGGTGTCGCAAGGAACATTTCGCCGAAGGTGCGCGGATCGATGAATCGGAGTTGCCCACCTTGGGTGAACGTGATGGTCACGTGGGTGTGCTTTTCCACTTCGTCCTTGGGCGTTGCCCGACGCAGTTGGCCCGACATCCGCAGATGCACAATGAGCACCTGACCGTTATCGAGCGGCATAAGGAGGTACTTCCCTTTGCGCTGCGAACCGGTGATCTTGGCGCCGACAAGTCCGTTGATGAATTCATCGGGCGTCTGTCGTTTGATCGACTTCTTGCCGGTGACTTCGACGGTCTTCACCTTGCGTCCGACGACCTCTTTCTCGAGTTCGCGACGAATGGTTTCTACTTCGGGCAATTCAGGCATTTTGCTGCCCACTCTCATGGTTGGGAACGGTGACCGTTGACAGGTGCACAAGCGCGGCATGCGCTGCGGCCTGTTCGGCACCCTTCTTCGAGCGTCCTTCGCCTTCGCCGATGACGTTTCCGTCGACCGAAACCCGAGCAAAGAATCGCTTCTCGTGGTCGGGGCCTTCTGCCCCGAGTTCATAGACCGGCGCAGAAGAAAATCGACGCGCCGTGAGTTCTTGAAGTTGTGATTTGAAGTCGCCGTCGCCGGGTTCTTCGGCTGCTGCCTCGATCGACCCTGCGAACAGGCTCAGGACAACCTCGCGAGCGGCATCGATTCCGCCATCGACATACACGGCGCCGATGATGGCCTCCATGGCGTCGGAGAGGATGGATGCTTTGGCGCGTCCGCCACTGGCATCTTCACCCTTGCCCAATCGCAACGCCGGCCCGACACCGAGTTCGGCGGCCACCTTGGCCAAGGTCGGTTCGCTCACCACTGCAGAGCGCACTTTGGCCAGCAACCCCTCAGGCATTTCCGGGTGTGTCGTGAAGAGATGATCGGTCACGATCACGCCGAGCACCGCGTCGCCAAGAAACTCAAGCCGTTCGTTTGACGCCGTGTGACCCGTTTCCGAGCACCACGACCGATGCGTAAGCGCGAGGAGGAGAGGCCCGGGCTCGGAGAACCCGTAACCCAGGCGTTCGACCAGCGCGGTGACAGCGTCGGAGCTCAGGACCTCAGCCCAGCTTCGCCATGACGTAATCGACCGCATCACGAACGGTCTTGAGATCGGCAAGATCCTCGTCTTCGATGCGGAAGCCAACGCTGCGCTCGCCCAGTTCCTCTTCGAGGGCCTCGACAAGTTCAATAAGGGCAAGGCTGTCGGCATCGAGATCGTCAGCGAATGAATCGCCTTCGTTGATGGCGGTGGGCTCGGTCTCGAGGATGTCGGCCAACCGGTCACGGACCAGATTCAGGACGAACTCACGGTCGATGGGGCCTTGTTCGACATGGGTCTCAGCGGGCACAACAGTCTCCTCGGACGGCGATGGAACGGGCC
>JALQSZ010000189.1 GCA_023264135.1 Acidimicrobiales bacterium | reverse complement strand
GATGGTGACCGACAAGTACATGCACGTCCACCATCACGACGACATCGATGCACTTCTCGCTTGGTCGGTCGCACATGATCTGCAGGTCGTCGGCATCGACATCATGCCCGGCTCGGTACCGATCGAAACTGCATCGTTGCCTCAGCGCACCATGTTCATTTTCGGTCAAGAAGGCCCGGGCTTGAGCAAGGAAGCGTGCAACGCGTCGTCGATGGTGTGCTCAATCGCGCAATTCGGCTCGACTCGCTCCATCAACGTCGGTGTGGCGGCAGGAATCGCAATGCACGCCTGGATCCGAGAGCACTCGGCCCCACCTTCGTCGTTGTAAACGCCTAGGTTCCTGCCGTGGACACGGTTTGGATTCTGGGCGATCAACTTCGTCGCGATACGGGCGCTCTCGCCGGCGTTCGTCCCGGCGAAGTTCGCGTGCTCATGGTCGAGAGCGACGCAAAGATTGGTTCTGGTCGTTGGCATCGACAGCGTTTGCATTTCGTTCTCGCGTCAATGCGACGTTTCGCCGACGAACTTCGGAGCGAAGGATTCGCAGTCGACTATCGCCACACGCCGTCGATGCGAGCGGGTTTCCGAGCCCATTGCGCTGAGCACACGCCCGATCGTGTTCGAGCAATGTCTCCAATGTCATTTGACGGGCGCGCGCTGCTCGAATCGCTGGGCGTTGAGCTTGTGGCGAACGATCAATTCCTCTGCAGTGCCGCAACGTTTGCGGCCTGGGCTGGCGACCGTTCGACATTGAAGATGGAGGACTTTTATCGATGGCAACGCCAGCGGTTGAACATCCTCATGGAGGGCAAGAAGCCCGCAGGCGGCGCGTGGAATTACGACGCCGAGAACCGCGAGCCGCCTCCGAAAGATGGTCGATCCTGGCCGGCCCCGATTATTGATCAACTCGATGCCACTGATGCGCGGGTGATCGCCGATATTGCTCGGCGAGCTCCAGGAGCATTTGGAGCATCGTTCGATGGAGTGTGGGCAACGACTCGAACCGGCGCGTTGCAGCGCCTTCATCAGTTTGTTGATGACGTTCTCCCGCTTTTCGGACCGCATGAAGACGCGGTGTTGTCGACGGAATGGAAACTCGCGCACTCGATGCTGAGTCCGTATCTCAACATTGGCCTCTTGCATCCGCGTGAAGTTGTTGATGCTGCGCAAGAGGCCTTCAACAAGGGGCTTGTTCCGATCGCATCGGCCGAGGGTTTCATTCGGCAGGTCATCGGATGGCGTGAATATGTCTGGGGTCTTTATTGGTTGTGGATGCCTGACTACCGGGGGCTCAATTCACTCGAGGCTGACGCGCCGTTGCCATTGGCGTTTACGACAGGCGAAACCCACATGGCCTGCGTTGCGCACACGGTAAATGCGATCGATGAACGTTCGTGGGTCCATCACATCGAGCGGTTAATGATTTTGGGCAATCTTTCGCTCACGTCCGGAGTTCGACCCGGCGCAGTCGTCGAATGGATGTGGAAATCGTTCATCGATGGCGCTGAATGGGTGATGTTGCCGAACGTCATTGGTATGGCGCTCTACGCCGACGGCGGGAGGATGTCGACAAAGCCGTACGCGTCGGGCGGCGCCTACATCAACAAGATGAGCGACCATTGCGGAAATTGTCGCTACGACCCAAAGAAGCGCATCGGAGAGCACGCGTGTCCGTTCACCACGCTGTATTGGGATTTCTTGGCGCGAAACGAACCGGCACTTCGTTCCAATCATCGACTCGGCAATCAACTTGGTTCAATGCGCAAACTCAAAGACCTCGACGCCGTTCGTGAACGTGCGGTTGAAGTACGGTCTCGTCTGGTTGACGGTTCCCTCTGAGAAAGCGCAACGATGAAACTTCGGCGGTTGGCTGGACTCATGATCACCGGAGCGCTGCTCGCAACTGGCGTTGCGGTTTCTCTCGACGAACGAACAAGTCAGGCAGTCACGCCAGTTGATTTTGGCGTAATCGGTCCGGGGGCGGTTGCCGCATGGCAGGGCTCCGCGTTGACTCCATCTTCTGCACCGTCACCATCACTCGCGCTGCCATTGCTCCTTGGTCTGAACGGTGGCAACGACCTTGAAGCCCGAGCTCTCGCCGTGAGTACACCCTCATCACCGTTGTACGGCCAGTATCGATCGGTTGCCGAAAATGCTCGGGCGCTGAATGCATCGGACGCAACGCTTGCTGCAGTCACCACATGGTTTGCTGCGCACAACGTGTCGATCTCCGTTGATCCAACTCGTTCCTATGTCAAAGCCGATGTCCCAATTTCGGTAATTGAAGCGATGACAGGAACGACCTACGGCGGCTACACGATGCAAGGTCTTCCGGCGGGCGCGTTCATCTACACGCCAACCACAGCACCGACCTCACTCGTCAATGGACTCGATGGATTCATCGACCGCGTGTACGGAGCGATGGTGGTGTGGGACACCACCTCCAATCATCCGCTCTCTGTGTCGACACAATCCAGTGGCCCAACGTCGGTGACGCCGCAATTACTTCCTTCGGTTGTGCCGTCCTATCCCATCGATGGTGGAACGCCGTGGCGAACTGGCGTTGCTTCCGATGCATGTAGTGCAGCGGAACAACTTTCGGTTCAAGGGCATCGGTTTGGATTGTCACCGGGGCAATTGCGAAGTGCCTATGGCATCGATTCGCTGTGGAATGCCGGTTTCAAAGGTCGAGGGGCGCGTATCGCCATTGTGGATTCCTCCCCCTATCTTCCGAGCGACATCGCAGCGTTCCGTTCGTGTTTCGGTCTTGAAGGAACTTCGATTACTGACCATGTAATCGGAAGCCCTCTTGATCCAACACAAAGTATGGAAACCACGCTCGATATCGAAACGGTTCTTGCAATCGCACCCGAAGCCGAACGCATCGATTGGTTCGGCGTCGCTCCTCGCAATTCGGAAACACAACTCGGACGCACACTTCTTGAACTCGTGACCGCGCCGCTTGATGCATCGATGACCGGTGGTGTGAATCCCGATGTCATCACAGTGAGTTTCGGTTCGTGTGAACCGCTTCTTGCGTCAACTGATCCAGGTATGTCGCCGTTGCTTTCCATCTATGAGCAAACGATGGCGACAGCGGCAGCGAGTGGGATCGGTGTCTATGTCGCGACTGGCGATAACGGATCATCGGAATGTCACGGTGAACTTTCGGGCGCACCCGGCATAGCGCCAGCGGTCTGGTTGCCGAGCACGAGTCGGTGGGTCACTGCTGTTGGTGGAACCAACATCACGCTGGATGCCGACAATCGCATTTCCTCGGCCGGTGCGTGGAACGACGGCGCCTATGGCGTGCCGCCAGACCCACAGACGGGTCAGATCGGCAGTGGAGGGGGCGGACTCTCCACGTTCTTGGCACGACCATCGTGGCAAACCGCAGTTGGCGCGCCTGCAGGGCCACAGCGAATGGTTCCTGACGTTGCAGCGTTCGCCGATGAGCTTCCGGGTTACATCGTGTTCGTTAATGGTGCGTGGAACTCGGTCGGCGGAACTTCGGCCGCAACGCCGCTCACGGCTGCGGCGATGGCATTGCAATCAACCGTGACCCGCGCGTGCAACAAACCTGCACTCGGGTTCACTGCGCCGTTGCTCTATTCGCTTGCTGCCGCTGACGCCGGCTCAAGCGAGCCTGTCATTGTCGAT
>JALQSZ010000188.1 GCA_023264135.1 Acidimicrobiales bacterium | reverse complement strand
ATCACTGGCGGTCGATACGAGGAATCGAATTTTGCAACGAGCGGTTCAGGGGGCTCCCTCGCTGGCTCCGTCGTCAAGATGCGATTCCACGAGGGTCTCACCAGAGACGAAACCGTCGATCTTGCAATCACTGCACTGTTCGAAGCCGCCGACGAAGACTCCGCCACTGGTGGTCCAGACATGGTGCGCGGCATTTATCCCGTTATCGCGACAATCACCGCAGAGGGATTCCACCGAGTGCCGGATTCAGAAATCGCTGAACGATTTGTAGGCCTCCTTGAAAACCTCTCGGCACGAGATGGTGGCGGTCGTTTACCTGAAACCTCGACCGAGACAGCGGGAGGCTCCCGATGAGCATGCCGTTCTATGTCGCTCCAGAGCAGGTCATGAAGGACCGCGCCGATTACGCGCGCAAAGGAATCGCACGGGGTCGCTCGCTTGTCGCCACGCAATTTGCCGACGGTATTGCGATTGTCGCCGAGAACCCATCAACCACACTGCGAAAGGTGAGCGAGATTTACGACCGCATCGCCTTCGCTGGAGTCGGGAAATACAACGAGTTCGATCAACTGCGTATTGCTGGTGTCAGAGCAGCTGACCTCAAGGGTTTTTCCTACAGTCGCGAAGACGTCGATGCCCGAAGCCTCGGCAATCAATACGCGCAAATTTTGGGTCAGGTCTTCACCCATGAGATGAAGCCCATGGAAGTTGAGATCCTCGTCGCCGAAGTTGGTCTGCTCCCAGCCGACGATCAGTTCTTTCACATCCTTTACGACGGAACCGTGATGGACGAAGACCGATTCACGGTCCTCGGTGGCGACGCCGATGCAATCTCGAACCGCCTTGAAGAGTCGTGGGTACCTGATCTTGATCTCCGGGGAGTGCTTGCAGTGGCGGTCGCGGCCCTCGCCGGACCAGACCGAACGCTCACGGCTGCGGACCTCGAAGTTGCGGTCCTTGATCGAGGCGCCGAACGTCGGGCATTCCGTCGGATCGAGCGCACCGAACTTCCTGAATTTCTTCCAACCACCTGATTCTCTCTGCATCACCCCGCCGCAGGTGTTGACCGATAGCGTGCGGACATGGAGCGGAGGATCTACGGACTCGAGAACGAGTACGGCGTCACCTGCACATTGCGTGGTCAGCGCCGCCTAAGTCCTGACGAAGTCGCTCGCTACCTTTTTCGACGAGTTGTGTCCTGGGGCAGGAGTTCAAACGTCTTCCTCCAGAACGGCGCTCGGTTGTACCTCGATGTTGGATCGCACCCTGAGTATGCGACTCCGGAATGCGACTCCATTCACGATGTCGTGGTCCACGACAAGGCAGGGGAGCGGATTCTCGAGCAGTTGTTGACCTCAGCGGAAAAGCGTCTCGCCGATGAAGGCATCAAGGGCGATATTTACCTCTTCAAGAACAACACCGATTCGGCGGGTAACTCCTACGGCTGTCATGAGAACTATCTCACTGGCAGGAACGACGAACTCGCGCACTACACCAACACGCTGATTCCGTTTCTCGTCACCCGTCAGATCTATGCCGGTGCCGGAAAGGTTCTGCAAACCGCTCGCGGCGCGATGTTCTGCATCTCGCAACGCGCCGAACACATTTGGGAAGGCACGTCGTCGGCAACGACTCGTAGTCGCCCGATCATCAACACTCGCGATGAACCCCATGCTGATGCAGAGCGATACAGACGACTGCACGTCATTGTCGGCGATTCAAATATGAGTGAATACGCCACGTTCCTCAAGATCGGCACGACCGCGATTCTGCTCCGAATGCTTGAAGAGCCGAATGTGATCATGCGAGACATGACCCTCGAGAATCCCATTCGCGCGATTCGCGAAATTAGTCATGACATGACCTGCACTCGCAAGGTTCGCCTCGCAAATGGGCGTGAAGCGACAGCTCTCGAAATTCAAAGCGAATATCTGAATCGTGCACTTCGCTATGCCGATCGTCGCGACTTGTCACCGCTCGAGAAACAAGCGCTCGGCATGTGGGAGCAAGCACTGACCACGATCGAAAAGGATCCTCTCGGCCAGGATCGCGAGGCCGATTGGGTCATCAAGTACAAGTTGATCGAGGCCTACCGTGAACGACATGGCCTTGAGTTGACCGATCCAAAGGTCTCGCTACTTGATCTTCAGTATCACGACATCAATCGAGAGCGCGGCGTCTTCTACCGGATGCAGGAAAGAGGACTCGTCGAACGAATGTGTGACGATACGGAAATCGACGAGGCGATCGAGACTCCTCCTCAAACCACAAGGGCCCGCCTCCGAGGTGAATTCATTAAGAAGGCGAAAGAACGAAAGCGCGATTACACCGTTGACTGGGTGCATTTGAAGTTGAATGATCAGGCGCAACGCACCGTTCTTTGCAAAGACCCGTTCCGGTCACACGATGAACGTGTCGAGAAGTTGATCGCTTCCCTTTGAACTACCCACTCCGTTCTCTCCACCCGATGAGTCAATGACTGCCACCGACAAATCCGCTGAAAAATTTGAGCGCCAGATGAATCTGTTGGCGGCGTTGAGCGATACGCAACAGGGGATTCGCGCTGTTGATATTCAACAGCGCGTGCCCGGTTACAACGCTGACCACGACTCGTTTCGCCGCACCTTCGAACGCGACAAGAAAGACTTGCTGAGCTTGGGTGTGCCGATTGAGGTCGTTCCCGGGGCGACCGCGGAATTCACCGCGTATCGAGTTGATAAGTCGAAGTACGAGTTGCCCGACCCAGGTCTGGAGAGCGACGAGCTGGCGGCGCTTCATCTCGCCCTCGAAACCGTCACAGTGGGATCGTCACCCGGTGACATGGCTCGGGCAATGTGGCGACTTGGGGGAGTCGTCGATGCTGCAACTGACGATCCGATCGGTGTTCCTATTGGCGAACTTACGGAACTGCCAAGCGATAGCTCTCTCGTCCCACTTTTTCGCGCGGTGACCGAACGTCGCGTCGTCACGTTCTCGTATGAAAGTTCAGCAGGCACATCGCAGCGCTCAGTCGAACCGTGGCATCTCGACTTCAAACGGGGCCGCTGGAATCTGACCGCGTTCGATCTCGATCGGGACGAGCAGAGGAATTTCCGGCTTGACCGGATCCGGAGTGATGTCGCGCTAGGCGAACTCGGCAGTCAGTCGCATGCGCCGCCGTCAACACCGACAGAACTCGCAGACCCTTGGGAATTCGGTGAGGGCGAGCCGGTCGTGATGTCCGTTCGATTCGATTCTGAGGTCTCGGAGTTCGCCTCACAGTCGCTGTCTTCGTGCCCGGCCGACCATGGAGACGACGGTTCTGTCGTGTTCCATGTGCCCGTCACTAATTGGCCTGCGTTTCGGTCATTCGTCCTGAGTTTCCTCGATCACGCGGAGTTGCTTTCACCTCCCGACGCCAGATCCTCGATGATCGAATGGCTCACATCGATCGGCGGTGGCGGCCATGGGTGAGATGACTGCAGCAGAGCGTCTCGATCGCACGTTGGCGATCGTTCCGTGGGTTGCGAATCAGCCCGACGGCACCGCCTCAATTCGAGAGATCAGTGAACGATTCGCGATCGACGCGGACGACTTGCGCGATTGCCTCATCATCACGTCCATGGTCGGCATTCATCCGTACACACCAGATCTGCTCATCAATGCAATCGTCGACGCCGACACCGTTACGATC
>JALQSZ010000187.1 GCA_023264135.1 Acidimicrobiales bacterium | reverse complement strand
TCCAGATCTGTCGTCCTTCTTCAACAAGTTGCGCAATTCCGAGACGTTCGAGGAATTGCCGTTGCGTCGTCATCACCGATGGCCGAGCAATCGTCGCAAGTTGATCGATGGCAACGTCGGTGGTGATATCGCAGCTACCGGGATCATCGAGCGGATGGCCTCCGCGCTCCTGCCCAACGAAGGTTCGTAACCAGCCCATCTCCGGACGAGCCGCAATCTCTGCAGTTGTTGCGCCGTAGTCGATCGCAATCACGACTCCACGGTCGACCCGATCGATCGCCGCTGCAAGCCACTGTGTTGCGTGCTCCTGGAGAGGCATCCACTCCCCCGGTGTCGCGGATGACAACACCGACTCGAATGGAGCGGGCACTTCGGTTGACGCAACCACAAACGCCAGACCGTCTTCGCCATGGCGCACGTCGAGTCGTTCAAAGTTGCCGTCGCCGTCGTGTCGAACGATGTCGAAAGCGAGATTGTCGAGAAGTTCATTGGCCAAAACAACGCCAGTGATTCCATACGGCGCGATTGAACTCGAAGCGAAGCGCGGACCGGCGCCAACGCCACGTACGAACGAGTCGACACCCGCAGCATCGAGATCGCCGAGCCAACCATCGAGATGCTGAGCATGCAGCAATCGTTGTTCGGCAGAACGTTCCACCATCACGTAACGAAGTGCTGGCGCGCATTCCGGTTTCGCGAAGGCAATCGATCTTGCGAGCGTTCCTGGCCCGGCACCGAACTCGACGACAACAAAGACCTCGGGAGAACCCAGAGCAAACCATTCTTCGTCGAGCCGACGGGCAAGCAGCGCGCCGAACAACGGGCCGACTTCAGGACTGGTCAGGAAATCACCGCGTCGACCAGCACGACCGGTCGTCGCGTAGAAGCCCGCTAACTCGTCGTACAACGCGATGTCCATGTACTGCGCGAAGGACATCGTTGTTCCGACCGGGAACCGAGATCGGAACGCTTCGGTCATTGGCGTTTAACGCAGCAGCGAAAAGAGCGTGACCTGATCAGTGAAGTGCGTCAGCGCTCCGGGGAAGACACCCCACACAAGCGTGACGGCCACCGTGATGATGAGGGCAAACGACAACGAGGCCGGCACCTTGATTGGTGTGCGATCGCCATCGGGAGCTTCGTCCATCCACATGACTCGGATGAGTCGGCCGTAGTAACCGAACGCGATGACCGAGTTGAGGCCCACCACAACGGCGAGCACGTAACCCGATGCCGTTCCGGCTGATGCCAACGAACTGAAGATCGAAAGCTTTGCGAACCAACCTGCCGCCGGAGGAATGCCAGCAAGCGAGAACAGGAAGATCGTCATGCACACTGTGAGGACAGGTGCGTAGGAGAACAATCCACCGAAGCTCTTGATCTCGGCCGAACGAGTCTTGCGAGCAACAGCGAGCACGACAGCGAAGGCACCAAGGTTCATACCGGCATAAATGAGCAGGTACACAACGATGGAACGAAGTGCTTCGCCGCCCGTACCGAGCGTGGCGCCGGCAACCGCAAGCGGAGCGAGGATGTAACCAGCCTGCGCAATACCGGAGTAGGCCAGCATGCGTACGACGTTGGTCTGGCGAAGGGCGATGAGATTGCCAACCGTCATCGAAAGCGCGGCGAGCGCCCACATCAACGGTTCCCACACATCGTGGCGACCGTAGAAACCGATGAACAGCACGTTGAGGATTGCAACGAAACCGGCGGCTTTCGATGCAACTGCAAGGAACGAGGTGACCGGGGTCGGCGCGCCTTCATAGGTATCGGGTGCCCACTGGTGGAACGGCACTGCCGAAACTTTGAACGCAAACCCAATAAGCACGAACACGATGCCGAGCGTGATGATCGGCTGAGAGGAAATGTACGAACCGAGGTCGGCGCCGATGACGACAAGAAGCGTGGAACCGGTGATGCCGAAGATCAGCGACATGCCATAAAGAAGAATCGCCGAGGCAAAAACGCCCATGAGGTAGTACTTCAAACCAGCTTCGTTGCTCTTCTGATCACGCTTGCGCCAGGCCGCCATCATGTACGCCGGGATCGACACGAGTTCGAGGGCAATGAAGATGCTGATGAGGTCGCGAGCCGACGCCATGACCATCATGCCGAGCACTGAGGACAACAACAGCGTGTAGTACTCGCCCTCGTGATAGTCGCCTTCAGCGATGTAGTTCGTTGAAAGCAGAATGACGATGTAGCCGGCAACGATGAACAGCGCCTGCAAGATAAGTGCGTAGTTATCGACGACGAATCCGCCGCCAAACATCACTCGGTCGACACCGTCGTAGGCAAGGGTCGCTATCGGAATAAGCGCGAGCAACAAACCGATACCGGCAACGGAAGATGACGCCCAACGTGAGCGCTCACCGGTGAACGCGTCGAGAAGAATCAACACCACGATGGTCGCGGCCACGACGATTTCGGGCGCGAGTGCGTGGTAGTCGACGCTAGGAGCGTTCCAGGCGAAGGTCAGCAACTGGGCGAGCAACGGATCAGCCTCCGAGCCCGTTCACGATCGCGATGGTGTGCGAAACCGCACCATCGGTGACCTTGAAGATGATGTTGGGAACGAAGCCAAGCACAACGATGAGGATGAGCATTGGTGTCCACGCCAACCATTCGGTGAACGTGACGTCGTGCAGGTGCGGATCGTCTTCGAATTCCTTCTTGGGGACACCGAAGCCAACACGCTGATACATCCAGAGCAGGTACGCAGCTGCGAGCACCGTGCCAACTGCGGCGATGACCATGAGCACACGGAAGAACGCGACGTTCAGACCAAGACCTGGGTCATAGGCCGACAGGATCGCCGGGAACTCGCCCCAGAAACCGGCCAAACCAGGAAGACCAAGCGAGGCCATCACCGAGAAGCCGAGGATCCAACCCATATGCGGCATCGACTTGAGCATGCCGCCCAGTCGGGAGATGTCGAGGGTGTGGTAGCGGTCCTTGGTGGAACCGGCGACAAAGAAGAGCATGCCGGTGATGAGACCGTGGGCCACCATGCCGAAGATCGCGGCCTGGAAACCAAACGTGGTGAGCGTGGCAATACCAAGCATCACAAAACCCATATGCGACACCGACGAGAACGCGATGAGTCGCTTCATGTCGGTCTGCGCCAAACAGCACAGTGCGCCGTAGATGATGCCGATGACCGCGAGCAGACCGATGAACGGTGCCCACTTTTCTGCTGCACCCGGAAGAATCGGAATGGCGATGCGAATGAAGCCGTAGGTTCCGAGCTTCAGGAGCACTGCCGCAAGGATGACCGAACCAACAGTTGGTGCCTGGGTGTGCGCGTCGGGCAACCATGTGTGGAACGGGAACATCGGAACCTTGATGCCGAAGCCCATGAACATGCCGCCGAAGATCCAGAGCGCGGCGCCGGTGGAAATGCCGGTGGCGAGTTCCGGAAGAAGACGCATGTCGAATGAATGCATCATCTGGCCGTTGACCGGGATCTTGTCGGAGAGGAAGTACAGCGACAGGAACGCAACGATCATGAGCGCCGAACCGAACAGCGTGTAGAGGAAGAACTTGAGCGATGCGTACTGACGCTTCTCGCCACCCCACACGCCGATCATGAAGTACATCGGGAGGAGCACAACCTCGAAGAAGACGAAGAACAGGATGAGGTCCTGCGCAACGAACGAACCGAGCATGCCGGTTTC
>JALQSZ010000186.1 GCA_023264135.1 Acidimicrobiales bacterium | reverse complement strand
TTGGCGACGTTCCGAGCGATGGCATTGTCGCTGGCGCGGGTCGCATTGACGGTCGCCCCGTCATGATTGGCGCCGAGGATTTCACGGTGCTTGCCGGTTCGATCGGTCCGGGAAGTTCGTCGAAGCGTTACCGAATCGCAGAACTCGCGCTCGCAGAACGCATTCCACTCATCATGCTTCTTGAAGGTGCGGGACATCGCGGTGGTGGCGGTGGCGGACGCGCTCCGACCGATCTGCTGATTCAGGCAAAGTGCTCGGGCAAGATTCCGGTGTTGAGCGCGGTGATGGGCCCGTCTGCTGGCCATGGTGCGCTCATCGTGCCGATGTCCGATTTCAGTGTGATGACCGCCGATGCTGCCGTCTTCACTGCGGGTCCACCGGTTGTTCGTGAATCACTCGGTGAGGACGTCACGAAAGAAGATTTGGGTGGTCCTTCGGTCGCTGTGCCGAGTGGGCTCATTCATAACGTTGCGCCCGACGATGAAACAGCACTCGACATGTTGCGCGTGTATTTGTCGTTTTTCCCTTCGAGCGCGTGGAGTTACGCGCCGCATCTTCCGGCCGTTGAAAGCGAGGACCAAGGTTTTCGCTCAACCGACGAGCTGCTCACGATCATTCCTAGTGATTCACGTCGTGTCTATGACATGCGGGCAGTCCTTGATGTCATCGTCGACGATGGTTCGTGGTTCGAAGTGCAACCAGGCTTTGGTCCGTCAATGATGTGCGGTCTCGCCCGACTCGGAGGGGAGTCGATCGCCATCATCGCGAATCAGCCAACCGTTCTTGCGGGTTCGATCGATGCGGCCGCAGCCGATAAGGCTGCGCACTTCATCATGGTCGCCGATTCGTTTCATCTCCCGTTGGTGTTCCTTGCTGATAATCCCGGAATGTTGCCCGGAAGCGCGTCGGAACGCGAAGGAGTGTTGCGGTCCGGTGCACGAATGTTCGCTGCGCAAACGCAGGCGACGAGTCCGAAACTTCACCTCACACTTCGTAAGGCGTACGGCTTTGGTTCGATGGTCATGACGCTCGTCGGTTTCGATAACCAATCGGCAACGTTTGCGTATCCGGGGGCAACACTCGGTGCAATGGGTGCGAGTGCGATGAGCAAAGCAACCAATGCCGATGCCGACGAAGCAGCGATGCTTCGCGATGCTGAACTTCAAGCGTCGTACCGCTCGGCGGCAACACTTGGTTTCGATGAACTCATTGATCCCCGCGAAACTCGCGACGTGCTGCTCGATTCGCTGCAAAGGGCGCTGTTCCGTCGCCAGGCTGCACCGGAGCCGGTTTCACGTACGGCAATAACGCCTTGAACTGACAGAAACTGGCGAAAGTGCCTCGCGGCGCGGTCAGTTGTCGGTAGTCTCTTCCGGTCGCGAGAGACCGTCTCGCGCCGTTCGACGTGTCGGAAACGGCACACAGGAGGCATCGATGTTTGCAGCGAGCACGAACTGGGGTCTTGGCGAGGTTCTTCTCTCCATGCTCTATTTCACCTGTTTCTTCATTTGGATCTGGCTGGCGATCAGCGTCTTTATTGACATCTTCCGCAGCCCCGACATGGGTGGCCTTCATAAGGCCATTTGGGTCATCGCGATTTTCGCCGTTCCGTTGTTCGGTGTGCTTGCGTACCTCATCGTTCGTGGCGGCAAGATGAACCAGCACGCCATCGAAGCGGCCAAGGCCCAAGACGCAGCGATGCAGAACTACATCCGCAACGCTGCAGGCACCACGCCGGCCGACGAACTTCATCGTCTCGCCGACCTCAAGGACCGTGGCGTCATCGATCAGGCCGAATTCGACAAGCTGAAGGCCAAGGTCGTCAGCTGATCGCATTGCAGCGCTGATGCGCTGTGAACACGTTGTAAAAGGTGCCCCGCTTCGGCGGGGCACCTTCGCGTTACGGGAGCGTCACGGAGGGGTCGACTCGGCGACGACGTATGTTGCGGCGTCGTAGAGTTTGCAAGTGCCACATCCCACACTTCTGACGCAGGGCCGTATCGGCCCGATTGAAACCCGCAACCGCATCGTCCTGCCGGCGATGGATCAAAACAGCTGCGACGACGGGGCAATCACCGATCTCAACATCGCTCATTACGAAGCGCGTGCTCGTGGTGGTGTCGGACTCCTCATTCTCGAAACCTCCGCAGTGGCATGGCCGATCGGAGCGACGTCACTTCATCAACCTGCGCTTTCCGACGACCGCTTCATTCCTGGTCTCGCTCGGTTGGCCGATGCGGTACATCGTCACGGTTCAAAAATGGTGGTACAGATTTGTCACCACGGAAAAACCGCTGGCGTCGACGCGATGCAAGATCGCGAGCAACTCGTTCCGTCGGTGCCGCTCCCCGATGACGAATCCGATATGAGCGCTATCACCATGGACGAACTCATGAAGATGGCGGGTCTCACTGGCGGCAAGCGCGCGAAGCAACGTGCGGCGACAACCGACGACATCGCTTGGGTCGTCGACCAATTCGCTGCGGCGTCCGAGCGCGTCAAGAAAGCTGGGTTCGACGGTGTGGAGATCCACGCCGCGCATGGCTATTTGATTTCAACGTTTCTCTCGCCGCATTACAACGTTCGAGACGATGAGTACGGCGGCTCTGCCGAAAACCGTGCTCGGTTGCTCGTCGAAATCATCACGGCGATTCGAAAGCGATGCGGCGCCAACTTCGGCATCATTGTTCGCCTCGATGGGCGCGAGTACGTCGACGGCGGCATAACTCCGGAACTGTGTGCGGAGTATGCGGTGATCGCTGAAGCCGCGGGCGCTGATGCCATTCATGTTTCGGCCTCGGGCCCTAATTCAATGGGTATCGGTTTCACCAACGGTCCGTTGCCATGGCAGCCCGACCAGTACATCGGGCTTGCCGCGGTCGTGAAAATGGCGGTGTCGATTCCCGTCATCGCCGTCGGACGCATCCTTCCCGATTCGGCAGAGAATCATCTCAAGAATGGCGACTGTGATTTCGTTTCGATGGGTCGCCAGTTGCTCGCCGATCCGGATCTCCCCGCGAAGTTGTTGTCGGGCACACCCGAACGCGTTCGTACGTGCATCAACTGTTTCGTGTGTGTCGCCCAAAACTTTTGGGACGGCGCACCGATCTGCGCGATTAACGCGGAATTGGGTCATTACGGCGAAGGCACCATCACACCGGCAACAACTCGACGCCATGTTGTGGTTGTTGGTGGCGGCCCCGGCGGCATGGAAGCAGCTCGAGTCGCAGCGATCCGTGGCCATTCAGTGACGCTGCTTGAGAAGTCACCACACTTGGGCGGAACCGCTCGCTTCTCCTCGCTCACCACGCCAATGAATGCGCAATTGGTCCGTTATCTCTCGACCGAAATTGGTCGACTCGACGTTGATGTACGCACGTCAACGCCTGTCACTGCGTCGCTTCTTCGTGAACTCAATGCCGACGTTGTAGTGGTGGCAACCGGAGCGCGTCGCGAGCGTCCCGATGTTCCCGGTGCACAACTTCCACATGTGTTTTCTGGTGATGACCTCCGCGCTCTGCTGACTGGCGACGACCCGACTGCTGCCGCCCGACTCCCGTTCCATCGACGACTCATGGTTTCGATCGGTCGTTCGTTGGGCTTCATGTCGTCGATGGACAGAGTTCGTATCTGGTCGAAGCGGTGGATGCCGATTGGCAAACGCGTTGTCGTCGTGGGCGGTGGACTTGTTGGCGTGGAACTCGCCGAATACCTCGCCGAACGCGGTCG
>JALQSZ010000185.1 GCA_023264135.1 Acidimicrobiales bacterium | reverse complement strand
AACAGCGCCCACAACTGCTCCGATGGCAAAACCGATCCAGAATCCCGCCGTCGGCGCGACAACTGCGGAGACCACCGCACCTAAGACCGTCGCAATAGCACCGATAAGCGAATCTCCATCTGAAGCTGCACCACTGGGATCGCTGACGTTGACCGGATCTTGATTGGCGAAGTCATAGCCATTCGCCGAACCACCGACCTGCGGATCAAGTTGCACGAACCGACCGAGAGCGGGGATGTACGCACGGAGTCCCATCATCACCACGGGGACTGACAGCGCCACCGTTTCGTTGCCGGTCACTCCCTGCCATCCCGTCACAGGAACCCCAGGTTGTGAAGGGTCTGGGGCCGAAAGTGCCTGTCCGAATGGATCAAACAACTGAGGTGTCCCCTTCGGACTCCCAGCATCATCGGTTCGGAAAAAGTCATTTCCCGTTATTGAGGTGAAAATCCATTCAGATTTCGTGGCATCTGCGAACGGGTTAATGAACTTCACGCCACCAGGAAGTGCAACAACCTGCGCCATCGCTCGACCTTCCGCATCAAGAGTGACTCCCTCGGCGCCGAACTTGATCGTGCCTGCGTCGGGCCCACCGGTCATCGTGCGGGACCGAATGTTCCCTGTTACACCTCGCTCATAGGTTGCCGAGACAGTTCCGTCGCTCATGGACGAAACATTGTTTGCTGCGTCGTAGGTAAACGACGTTGAACCCACAGTCAGTGCATTCCCTCGCGCGTCGTAGGTGATGCCACTCGAGGCACTCGGGTCATTCGTTGAGATCAACCGATCGGCACCGTCATAGCCATAGCTATAAGTGGTCGGGGTGGCCGAGTCGAACGCAACTGATTGCCCAGTGCGATTCGAGTTTGCGTCGTAACTGTATTGCCACTGAATCGCTTTCTCAGAAAGCCCCTTTGTCACGCTGGCAGCCACGAGACGACCAGGATCGTCGTAGGTGTAATTGAAATCGGACTTCAGAGCTCCGGCTTGATAAGTCTGCGAGAGCACGCGACCCGCAGCCGTCATTGCGCGGGTCGATCGGTACAGCGTCCCGTCGCTCGTTCTCGAAGCGGTCTCAACAAGTCGATTGACATCATCGAACGAGTTCAAAGAGACAACTCCGTTGCCATACGAAATTGCTTTCGCGGTGCCGTCCTCGTTGTACGTGATCGTCGCAAGAATTCGACTATTCAATGCCACCGACGCCAACCAACCGCGTTGGTCGAACGTTTGCGAATAGACAGTCGCCGGTCCATTCGGAATTTGGGTCGTGACGGTCGCAACCTTTCCAGTCCGAGTGTCGTAGGTCGTCTTCGAAGTGATTCCATTTGGATCAACACTTCGAACCTCACGACCAAGAAGATCGATCTCCATTTCAGACGTGACGGTTTCGTTGCCGATGACCTCGACTGACTTTGTCACCAACGGATTTCCGTTCACTGCGTAGTCAAACGTCATTTTCGTGGTCTGACCCATGCCAAGGATTTCATTCACCACAACACGACCAGCGCCATCGATCGTGAGGCAGGACGTTGCCCCCGAAGAAAGCTTTGTCGCAACATTGCGGCCCGCCGAATCGACCCAGTGGGTGACCGACGGTCCATCGCCCCCATCCGGTCCAGGAGCAATCGATTCTTTCGGTGTTCCACCTTGAATCGCTGATTTCATACCCGGACACGGGGCTGACGCAGACTCTTTGTCGCCCCAGTAGGTGTACCGATAGCGATTTCCAAGCGGTTGAATTGATTCGCTTTGTCGACCCCAGCCACCGCGACCACCGCTGCCAGCCTCGTAGACAAGCTGCGACTGTGTTCCCAATCCAGTGAGGCGCGCAGAGATCCTCCCGTTCGCCGGATTGTCGTATCGCACCTTCGACAACGTTTGGGAAATAGCTTCCGGCGCATTCGGATCATTCACATCAGTAGTCGTCGTGAATCCATAAAGCGGAACAAGACGATCTGTCGGGATCGACTGCACCACGCCACCAGTATCGGGACCAGACCACTCAATGTTCATCGAGGCTTGCGGCGACGCGGACGTCACCTCAATCTGCAGAGGTGTCACGCCCGGTTCGAGACGGAGTGCATCACATGCTCCGGCGTTACAGACAACTCCACTCAGGCGTAAGCGAGCCGCATCGTTCGTTGATCGAAAACTGTAGGTGCCAGCTTTCTCAATTCGAATGCCGCCGGTCATCAGTGCCGACCAGTCATCACTTTTTCCAGCCGGCGAAGAAGGCCAGTTCACGAGCAGTGAAGGAACTAACGCGCCGTCCAATCGAGGACCGAGTTCTTGCACGCCGTTGGTTCCGGGTTCCGTCGCCGACGGCCAATAGACGACATCGAGTCCACGCATCGCTACGCCGTCATTGTTCGGGTCGACAACTTGGTCATAGGTGAAGCGCGTTGACTGCACATCAGGGCCAAGTGTCTTCGACGGACCGCGAGTCGAAACGATCTGACCACCCTTGTAGGTCGTGGCCGTCGCGAGACCGTCCGCCTCCACCTTGTACAACAGTTCCGCGGTACGGAGATCCCATGTATAAGTCGAGACCTGTCCAGCTGAATTGATCAGTTGCGAGGTGAGAAAGGTCGTGGGATCGAAAAGGACGCTCGCGACTCGGCCACCGAAACAGGAATCCTCAACCGCGGATGACGAACCCTCGTAGGAATAGGAACGAGTGCATCGCGTTGCCCCGGGCCCTGCAGCGTTCTCGGTAATCGTTGCGACTTTTCCATCTTCGCGATAGGTCACTGACGTCCAGTAGTTCTGATCGTCAATTCCGATAATTCCCGACGCGGCCGCTGCAGCGACGAGGGGCGAACGCACCCGAGACAATCTTCCGGCCTCGTCGTAGGCAAAGTCAGTAACGGATGCTCCTGCGCCCTTCGCTTCGGGATAATCCACAATGCGACCAATCGATGCGCCTCCCGCAACATCTGGTGCTGCGACATAAAACACTGAGGTGCTTGTTCCATCCCAAAAAGACGTGCGACAAATCATTCCCTCAGGTGCAGCGACAAATCCCGACGGGGGTTTCGGACAGTCACCACCGCCATAGGTCATCGAGATACTTCGGCCCGATACCGGATCACTGATGGCGCTCAAGAATCCGTTCGACCACGTTTGGCTGAGAACTGGCGCATCGGCACCGGAAACGCTCACGAGATTGGCGACACCGTCGTTGCCGTCATCGGCAAAGACTGAAGTGGTTTGCTTCGATGTCACGACCCAGTTGCCCTTGCCATCCTTCATGAGAACTGGCGCGCTTCCGGTGGTATCGACCGACTCATCCGAGAGCCGGACGGGATTCCATGTGCCGGCAGGCCCCTCGCGATAAGTCGAGACAAGTCCGGTGAGTGAGACGAGCGAAACTGTTCCGTCGACCATTGTCTGGATCTGGCTGAAGTCGCTTGAAGACGCACCTTGAAGGACCCAACCTTTCGGCGCACCTTTTCGATCGGGATTCGACGCCTCGAACTTCAAACTGAAGCCGACCTGACCCGCTTGCGTTGTCATCGAATGCGAATTCCAAACGGTGCTCGCCTCACCTGACGCGAGACCCACGGAGACACCACCGACCGAGTCGAACTCCTGGCTCTGCGCCATCTGAACATCGACCATGAACGATCCGCCGACCCGATCCTGACCCGGGCTCTCGGCAAACCACGTGTACACGCGGTTGGGAAGGAGACCTGCACCGATGGGAATGCGCGACGAGTTGCCATTCTCCCGGTAGACGCGTGGACCGAAACCAGATGTG
>JALQSZ010000184.1 GCA_023264135.1 Acidimicrobiales bacterium | reverse complement strand
CGAGCGAGAACAACAACACTGGTCGATGCGATTCGATCGCCGCGTTGCAGGCCATGCCCAGTGCAAGCGCGGTCTTACCCATTGATGGGCGCGCACCGAGTACGTAGAGCGCATTGGGCTGCAGTCCCGACAAGAGTTCATCGAGATCGAGAAAGCCAGTGGGCATACCGGTGATTGATTCGCCACGACTCACGACATCTTCGAGGTGATCGAGGTTGGTGCCCAAAAGATCGGACAACGGCGCAAGGGTGTCGGTGGCGCGACGTTGCGCAACTTCGAACACCATCGTTTCGGCCTGGTCGACAGTCTTGGTGACATCCTCGGGCAGGCCATAGGACATTTCGGCGATTTCGCCCGCGACACCAATGAGCCGACGCAACAACGCGTGTTCTTCGATGATGCGCGCGTAGCGCGACGCGCTCGACACTGCCGGTGTTGCCGCCTGCAACGTGACCAGGGTTGCCGGACCACCAATGGCATCGAGCAACCCCGCTCGACTGAGTTCTTCGGCAACCGTTACCGGGTCGGCGGGTTCGCCCGCGGCCGACAACGACGTAATGGCATCGAAGATGTGCGCGTGAGCCGGCTTATAGAAGTTGTCGGCCGACAACGTTTCGGACGCGATCGACACTGCTTCTTTCGAAAGCAACATGGCGCCGAGCAATGACTCTTCGGCCTGAAGATTGTGGGGAGGGACCCGACCGGCGCCGGCAGGGCGGTTGGCGGATCGGGGTTCGTCGTACTCACTCATGAGGGGAGAAGCCTCCCCCCATTTGGCTGGGGATCGCTAGAGGGACAACCCCGGTTTTTTCGGGGGACGACCCTGTGGACGGAGTGTGGACAACCACCGCGACCTGTGGAGGAACAAACCCGTGAAAACCCTTCTGCGCCATGGGATCACTCTAGAAATCCACTGAGACAGCGCCCCCACTCTCACAATGTGGACAACAACTGGTTGCCTAGGTCATCTAGCTCAGGGCCACACGCTGGGAAAACGCACAGAGGAGCCGGCGAACCGGCCCCTCTGCAACGAACTCGTTGAACTCAGCGGCTCAGGCCGGTGAGACCTCAACGGTGATCTGGAACTGCACCTCAGGGTGCAGACGGGCCGACACCGAGTGGGTGCCAACCGACTTGATCGGTTCATCGATGTGAATCGAATGACGATCGAGTTCGATACCGGTCTGGGCCGCAACGGCCTCGACCACATCGGTCACCGACACAGAACCGAAGAGCTCGCCTTCGGCCTTGGCTCGTGCGGTCACAGCGATCACCGCGGGCACAAGCTTGGCGGCGATGTCCGAAGCGGCTGAACGCTCGGCGGCGTCACGCTGATCGCGTGAACGGCGCATCGCTGCAGCCTGGGCCTCGCTGCCACGAGTGGCAAGGACGGCGAAACCCTTGGGGAGCAGGTAGTTGCGACCGAAACCATCGGCCACCTCGACCACATCACCCTTCTTGCCAACACCATTGACGTCGGAACGGAGGAGGAGCTTCATTCTGCGACCTCCACGTCTTCGATGATGACGTCGATCTCGGTGCCTTCAGCGTCGATGAACGTCGCCTCGAGCTCCTCGATCACGGCGTCATCGGTGACGGTTTCAAGAATCTCGGCGTTCTCGAGCTTGAGCCCGCGATCGCCACGATCTCCACGGTCACCGCGTTCGCCACGGTCACGACCGCCGCCACGCTGAGTGGTGACGCGGTTGGTGTAGGGCAGAAGTGCCATTTCACGAGCGTTCTTGATGGCTCGTGCGATTTCCTTCTGCTGCTGTGAGTCGTTGCCGCTCACACGACGGGCGCGAATCTTGGCTCGGTCGGACATGAACCGACGAAGCAGATTGACGTCCTTGTAGTCGACGTACTCGACCTTTTCCTGCGTCAGCAGGCTGATCTTCTTCTTGCTGCGGCGAGCGTTGTCTTTGTTCTTGCCGCGCTTGGGGGCTGCCTTTGCCATCAGAACGGTTCCTCATCCATGTCGTAACCAGCGGGGGGATCATTAGGAGCGGGGCGACTTCCGCCACCGCCACCGGAGTTGCCGCCACCATCGAAGCCTTCACGGCGTTCGTTTCGCACAACCTGTGCGGTGGCGTAGCGGAGGCTCGGAGCGACCTCGTCAGCGACAATTTCGACCTTCGTGCGCTTGTCGCCGTCTTGGGTTTGCCACGAGCTCTGCTGCAAGCGACCGCTCACGATGACACGGGTGCCCTTCGTGATGGTCTCCGCAACGTTCTCTGCCATCTGTTGCCAGACGGTGACATCAAAGAACGAAACCTGCTCTTCCCACTCGTTGGTCTGGCGGTTCTGCCAGCGACGGTTCACAGCGAGCCCAAAGGCTGCGACTGCTTGACCGCTTGCGGTGAAACGAAGTTCTGGATCGCGGGTGCAGTTTCCTACAAGTACAACGTTGTTATCTGCTGCCATTGACGTGACCTTCCACTCAACCGGCGGTAGCCGGGGTGGCGTCGCCGAGCAGACCGCGTCGGGCGGCTTCCTTCTCGGGCAGACGCATGACCTTGTGGCGAACAACTTCGTCCGCGAGGTGCAGAACGCGCTCAACCTCGTGAAGATCGCGACCCTCGGTCGAGATCTCAAGCACGACGTAGATGCCTTCCCACTTGTGGTTGATTTCGTAAGCGAAACGCCGACGACCCCAACGATCGGTCTTCTTGACCTGACCGCCACCAGCTTCAACAAGCTTGTTGACGTTGGTCAGCATTGCGTTGACTGCAGTGTCTTCGACGTCTCCGTCGAAAATGATCATGAGTTCATACGCTCGCATGAGCGCATCACCTCCCTCTGGATCCGGGCCGCAGGGCGGGAACCGGAGCCCCGAACGCTCAGGGCAGGGCTTCAATTGGAGACGGAACCCTATCGGAGTGGGTCCCAAACTCCCAAGAGCGGTTCGGCCCGTTCAGCAGGCCCCGGCCAAAGTCACCGTTGTTCCAGGCCCAATTCCCCAGTCCTGGAGCCGACCTTGAGCCATTTCGATGGCCAATCGATAGGGCCGAGATGCCGAGAATTGCGGGCAGTTGGCCGTGCCCGCCGGACACGGGTTCATGTCGGCGGTGGTCACGACGCCACCGGCCGAATCGATCCATGCGATCGAGAGCGGCAACACCGTGTCCTTCATCCAGAACGATCGATCGGAGTCGGTGTTGAACGAGAACACCATCGCTTCGCCACCAGCGATCAGTGGATCAGTTATTTCCTCAAGACCTTGCTGACGTTCTAATTCCGTGTCGGCCAACCACACGCAGTGCTCTTCGACCGAACCATCGGCATGTCGAATTCGCAGTGTCACTTTTGTGAACCCCTGTGCGCGCAATGACGCTTCGACACTCGCAGTCGCTTGTTGCTCGGACTGCTTGCTGGACGAAACACCAGATCCGCAACCAGCCGCGCTGAACGCGATCGCGAAGGTGAGAACGACGGCGAGGACCGCGCGTCGCGTCATTGGTCAGACCGGCGAAATTGGTGTGCCGTACAAACCGAGCGATTCGGCGGTGCGAGCTTCAAGTGAGTAGCTCTCGGCGGCGGAGGGGAATCGACCCGTGCGCACATCGTCGGCATAGGCACCAAGGGCGCGCACGCCTTCGGCACCAAGATCGGCATAACGACGAACGAACTTCGGCAACACGCGTTCTTCAATGCCGAGCACATCGTGAAACACCAGCACCTGTCCATCGCAGCCCGAACCGGCGCCAATGCCAACGGTGGGAATGTCGATCGAATCGGTAATCATCCGACCAACTTCGTCGGGAACGCCTTCGATCA
>JALQSZ010000183.1 GCA_023264135.1 Acidimicrobiales bacterium | reverse complement strand
ACCAGAGGCGGCCCACACATACGGGCTGCCGATCTTGGTCATGCCGGCACGAATGGCGCTGTTGGAGACCGAACCGTTCGCAGGGGGAACGTTGACGGGCATCGGACTCGAAATTCGAGTGCTTGAGGTTACGACCGTTGCAGTCCGGCGTGCAGCGGCAGCCGCTGCGGCAGCCGCGCGGATCGCTTCTTGTTCCTTGCGAACGAGTTCAGCAACCTCTCCCTGCACCTTGGCATTGAGCGCCGCTTGTTCGTCGCGCTGAGCCTTGGCCTGGTTGCGAGCTGCTTCGATCTCGTCGGCACTGGCCTTCGCTTCAGCTTCGGCCTGGGCAAGCCGCTTGGCGTCTTCTTCGGCCTTGTCGCGAGCCGCATTCAACGCATCGACGTAGTCCTGACGATTGCCCGAGAGCGACGACATGTAGGTCTTGGAAATGACTCCAGACGACGCATCGGTCGTAAGAAGCGTGTCGGCCGCCGGACCTTCGGCGCCGCCCTTGTAGGCCTTCACGGCGTAGCCACGAAGTTCGCCGGCACGCTTGTCCATCTCGGCTTTGGTGATGGTGGCCATGTGCTTGGCGTCGGCAACGGCAGCCTCGGCCTGATGCAACTTGAAGTTGGCGGCCTCGAAGCGAGCGTTGACTTCCATCATGGCGCCATCGAGTTCATTCAAACGAGCGGCGATTGTTGCGGCCTCGGCACGTTTGTCAGACAACTGATCAGCGCCCACGGGCTGCACGACGAGGCCAGCGATGGTCGCAAGGCCAAGCGCAACGGCCAGCGTGCGCAGTCGGACAACGGAACGAATCGTTCGGCGGGGGGTCGTCATGAGATGACAAGTCAAACACGGTCCCATTGCGAACCGCAACCTGTTCGTCATGAAACTGTCACATTTGTCGAAGCGATCCCAAGTGGCCCTTGGGATCCCACCGCTTCGGGCGTTTGTCACCCGTCGTTCCAACGCATCGAATGGGGCTCGAAACCCTAAGGTCCACCAATGGCCCCCAATGCGCTCATTCGACCAATGGGTCTCACGGAGGCCCTTTGTGCAGAGTGGTACGAAGCAATTCCCTTTGGACTTCAGGTCGTGGGTGCTGTCGCCCTTGATCGACCCCTCTCGCTCGAGCGACTTCAGGAGTCAGTTGAGCGCGTGAAGGCCAGGCATCCCCTTCTTTCAAGCGGCATCGAGCGCATCAATGGCGACTGGTGGTTCACCGAATCCGAATCCACGTCCGCCGATGTTCGACTGGCCCCCAGCGGCTCGTCGTGGCGCGATCGTTTCGCCGCGGCTCAATCCACTCTTGTGGATCTGCGTTCCTCACCATGGTTCGTCGAGCTGGTTAGCGAGCCGACCGATGCGACCGAGTCCTCGGTGGTCCTGGTCGTCGGCTGCCATGCGATCTTCGACGGCATCGCCCTCGCGCAAGTCCTCCGCGAACTCATCGATGACAGCGCCGACACATCACGCGAATCACCGCTCCCGGCGATGGAAGATTTCCTCCCCGCGAGAGCAATCGACCTCGCTCCACCGACGATGACAGTCACCGATCAGTGGCAAGTTGAACAACAATCTCCTGCAACGGATCGATCGTTTGGTTTTCTCGATCGATTTCTCGACGCCACAACGGTCGATGCATTGCACAAGCGAACCAAAGAAGAACACACGACGATTGCGTCAGCGCTAGCCGTTGCCTGTTGTCGGGCTCGGCATACGTTGACAAACCACGGCGAGGTCGTTGGCTTCAATATTCCTTTCGACGCGCGTCGACATACGAATCCTCCACTCCCAAACAACACTGTCGGCGCATATTTCGGTCGGGCACATGTGTACGGCAATGGCACGACATCTGATAACGACCCGTGGTCTGAGGCACGGCGTCTTGATGTTGCACTTCGCGCAGAGATCGAACATGCCTCGCGTCCTGCACGTTGGGACTCACGTGACGTCGCTGCGCAAGTTGCCGAGTTATGCAGAGACAACCGGGAGTCATTCGATCTCGATGTTCTTCTGACCGACCTCGGAACAGTCGAACTTGGCCCTGACGCTCGGGGGCTGTGGTTCACCACCGTTCAGACCACTGGACTCGAGGCGTTTGTCGTAAGTGTGGCCACATGCAACGGCGTACTTGCGCTCGGTGTCGGCTGGCCTCAACCACTCGTTAGCGACGCCACCGCCCTCGCATTTACCGATGCACTTGTGCAAGAAGTGCAATGGCTGGCGACGCCAAACTGAACCTACGCGCTTGCCCAACCTGGGAAATAGTTAATGAGTGACGCAAGCACCGACGTGAGCGCAATCGCTAGAAGGATCAAACCGAACACGCGATTCACAATGTTCAGGCCGCTCTCCCCCAGCGTCTTTTCGATGCGACCCGACGCAAGCATGAACAACAGCGCCAGCGCAGTGATGCCGACAATGGCAAGAACGTTCGCAGTGATCGCCGCGGCGGTGTGAGTCTGACCAAGTGCGATCACCGTTGCGATTGCACCTGGCCCTGCGGTCTTCGGAATCGCCAACGGAATAACTGCTGGATTCTTGCCTTGCGTATCGAGCATCGGACTCGGACGAGCGATGATCATTCCCCACGCCATGTTGGCGACGACAAGTGCGCCGGCCAACTTGAACGCATCCATATTGATCTTGAACAACTCAAGGATGTACGAGCCGATAAAGAACGACACGAGCATCGTGATCGCAACCGACAGCGCGGTTTGATACGCGACTTTGCGCTTCTCTGCTTCGCCGTACCCCTCGGTGGCTGCGATGAACACCGGCGGCAGCGTGAGCACACCCATCACCGCGAAGAGGGCGACCACCGTGGTGATGACATATCCATTTCCAAGCGTTTCCACGGCGCCGAAAATAGCCGTGTGAGGAATGCCACTTTGGGATTCACGGGGATATGAGAGCCGTCGGTCTGCCACCGGCGCCGCGACGGTTCCCGACTATCCCTTCGATTCAATAAGAAAGGCCCCGACCAAAGCCGGGGCCTTTCTTATGGAGCGGACGACGAGATTCGAACTCGCGACCCTCACCTTGGCAAGGTGATGCTCTACCAACTGAGCCACGTCCGCAGGAAGGGACACCCTACCAATGGCGGCCGCTGAGGGAAAAACCGAGCGCTTAGGGGCCTGAAGCGAGCCGATCAAGGGCGGCCGCCACGAGCGACGCGCAATGCGGATCGAGATCCAGTGCGAGCGCTGCGGCCTGTCCGTGTGGCCCCATTTTCGGAACGGTGCGCACAAGCACATCGATGGTTTTTTCGTCCCCGAGTTGCTCGGCCACAGGAACAAACTGCGTCTGCAGGAACACCAAGCACAGCGCGTCTTCGTGCACCTGCACAGCAGGCGATCGACCGTCGACATCGGCGAGTCCGCCTTTGCCGAGACCTTGTTTCGACACCAACGCTTGCACCCGTTCGATCGTGTCGTCGCCATCGGTGCCGTATCCGACGTCGGCGAGAATTTCACCGACTAGCGCGGCATGGCGTTTGCGCGCGTCAGTGCGCCATTTCAAATAGCCGGCGCGACCTTCGGGATAGTCCGAACGTGGCAACGTCCACCGACGTAAATGGTGTGCGCGTGCGGCAATCAATTGCGCATCGTCAGCTTCAGGGTCGAGCGTCTTTACCCATTCGCACATCAATTCCGAGTGCGCGAGCTCTTTCGGTCGCGTGACTTCTGCACCATCGACGACATAGGTAATTGTGAATGGATCGTCGGCATTTGCTGCGTCGATCGCAGCGATGGCGTTGTCGAAACGAGAACTCACCGGACGTTGCGTTCAGCTCTTCGGTCGAAGATCGACCGTGAGTGTG
>JALQSZ010000182.1 GCA_023264135.1 Acidimicrobiales bacterium | reverse complement strand
ACCTAGCTCTGGACGCCGCTACGGGGTCAGCATCGCCAACCTGACGAGAAAGCTTGAGGGCTACCCGCTGGCGCAGATCAGGACGGCGGCCCTGTCCGAGTTCGTCGCTATGCGTCGGAATGACGGCGCGTCCAACCCGACAATCAGGCGTGACCTGAATTGCCTGTCTTCGATGATGGAGCTTGCGAACGATTGGGAGTGGATCGACGTCAACCCGGTCGGGCCGTTTCTAAAGCGGATGCGCCGGCGCGGCATGAAAGAGAGCCCGCCGCGCACGCGCTACCTAACCCACGATGAGGAGGCGCGCTTGTTGGTGCACGCGGCGCCCTACGTGGCCGACGCAATCAAGTTCGCGATCGACACCGGGCTGCGGAAGGAAGAACAGTTTAGCCGGACGTGGGAAGACGTCACCATCACCGGCGCCAAAATCGGAACCAAAGACAACCGCAAAGGCGTGGTGCGCGTGTCAGGCTTCGACGCCAAGAACGCAAAGGACCGGTCGGTGCCGCTGTGGCCCCGGTCAATGGACGTCATTCAGGGCTTGAAGAGAAACAACCAAGTTCCGTTCCTCTTCTGGCACGTGGACGACAAGCACACGCTCACGGCTCGTCGGTTTAACACTCTGGACAGGGGGTTGAAGGCGGCGGCGGTACGGGCGGGGGTCAAGGATGTCCGATGGCACGACCTACGGCGGACGTGCGGGTGCCGGCTACTTCAAGATCGGGGGTTGACCATGGACAGGGTATCCAAGTGGCTGGGCCACTCGTCGGTGAAGGTCACGGAGAAGATTTACGCTTTCTTGGAGGTCGAGCACCTTCACCGGGCAGTCGAGGATTTTGCCCAATCAGGCGGACCAAATCGGGCACCATCGGAATTTTGATGTTGCAATTATTGGCAGATTTATGAGAGAAACATGCGTGCAAGGCTCTGGATTTTGATTCCGCCATTCCTAGGTTCGAATCCTAGTACCCCAGCCACTTTTCCGCCGAAAACAGGCACTTCCTGGCGGCAAAATTGGCACGAACAGCGGGAGATGACGGCACCATCCTGGGCACAGGGAACGGAGGGTGAATCGTGACCGAGTTCGAATCGATCGTCGCGGCGGTCGCCGTCGAGAGGGGCCGGGCGCATGGGGAATGGTTCAATCTCGACGCTGACGTCGAGCGCCTGCTTAACGAGTGGGTCGCAGGTTCAATCCCTGCCGCGCCCACCATCAACCGGAGGTAACAAGGAATGAGTGACGCGAGCGCGAGAGACGTGATTGTAACGGCGGCGTCTGACTGCCCGAAGGTTGCCATACGCGGCGACGTGTACGAGTTGGCCGACGACATCATCGCCGCTCTCTCCGCTGCCGGCTTCGTGATCGTGCCGAGGGAGCCGACAAAGCAAATGGTTGATGCTGTCGAGTCCTACGCCGGGCGTCAGGTTCATAATCAGTTCAAGGCTTGGTGGTCTTGTGCAGTTTCCGCAGAGGGGAAGCAATGAGCGATTACGTCTGCCCAAAAGAAATTCAGGACGAATACGAGCGTAACCCGGCCGCAGGGCTCGCTCGGTCAATTGAGTGGGTCAAAACACTTGAGCTTCAGCCTGGCGATCGCGTTTGGATGCCGGAAGGTGGTTGGTTTGAAAAAGGCGAAGGTATGCAGCACTGAGAGGGTAGCAATGAGAGTTCCGACGATTGAGGAGTTGGTGGAGACGTTCCTGCGGGAAGGTGGCCGCGACCCAGGTGAAGCGAAGCGGGCAATGCTCGCCGTCCTAGACCGGCTAAAGCCGGTGGTGTCGAATGCCCACTTTGAGGGACAGACTCACGCGGACTTCAACGGGGCCGTTCGCGCTGACCCATCCGACGCCTACGCCACCCGCATCATCGAGCAGATCAAGGGCGCCTAACCAAATCGCAACCGATCTAGGCTATCCTGACCGGGCCTAGACAAAGGCGAGGCCGCGCGGTGCGCTAACACCGGACACGGCCTCTAACGACACAATCGGAGGTACACCGAATGAGCCGCTCCACGGGTTTTACCCGATTCCTAATTATTTCTACAGCCGTGATCGGCTGGCTTCTGAATGGGGCCTGCGCCGTGCTGTTCCTGCTGATTTACGCAGGCGTCCAATGAGCGGGCGCGTGCTGTACCGCCCGCCGCACGGATGGGCCAGAAGCCGGGGATCGGCACGGCGGGCAGAAATCGCCCTTTGGCTGGCGTGGGCTCTCGTGGTGGTTTGCTCTTGGGCGTCGTTGAATCTGCTGGTTGCGACGATCGAAGAATTGATGGCAGCGTGGTAGAATCGCAAATGAAAAACCGTCGTAGTGATTTGGGCGCTATGCGCCATTACAGAGTCAAAAACGACATTGGTGGGCGGCGGTTTGGTATGCTCACCGCCACGACCATCCACAGCGTCGTGGCGCGTGGTGCGGTGTGGAATGTAAAATGCGACTGCGGCAGGGACCACAAAGTCGCACGCACGGCACTCATCACCGGCAACACAACGACTTGCGGCTGTCGTGGCGGCAAGCATTCGCCAGATGGCATTCCCGCTATCGAGCGGGTTCTTTCGAACATTACTATGGAGCCAAATTCAGGCTGCTGGTTGTGGCTCAAGGGCCATAACAAGAAATTCTATGGCACTGTCGGCGAGAACGGAATTTGCAAGTACGTTCATCGTGTCACTTACGAACACTTCGTCGGGCCAATTCAAGAGGGCCTAGTTTTGGATCACAAGTGCAGGGTCACACTCTGCTGCAACCCTGCCCATTTACGACCGATGACAATTTATGAGAATGCAGCCCTGGGTGACCCAAATCGGTGGATGAGGGAGCGGACAACGTGCCCTAACGGACACGCATACACAGAAGATACAACGATCAGAACCGAGCGTGGTGGTAGACGCTGCGCTGTCTGCAAGAATGAATATCGCCAGCGCAAAAACGCTAAGGAGCGTGCTCAGTGGGCTCTTGCGAAGGCCGCAAAATGCTCGCAAGGGCCTCGTTAAGATCGCGGCACGCCATCGCCCACGATCCGTAGTCACTCAGGTACGTTGCCGCATCCTTTGCCAAGGTATTTCTTCCGTCCTCCCTTTTAGGAGGTGGGGGTGGTGGCTTCGGACATTCCGCTTGGAGAAGGGTCGGCCTTTCGATCATTTCCGTTTTCGTCAGCACTGTCGGCGGACGATCCATCTCCGGGAACAACACGCCGCAACTCGTCAAAAAACAACTCGACAGGAGCGGGAACAGGTACATTTTCGTCGTTGGGGACATTTCCAATCTTCCGGTTTAATGCGTTGAAAGCGTCGAGACGCTGGCGCGATTTCTTCTCCGCTGATGCTGCGATGATTCGTTGCCGCTCAACCTCTCTGGTGAGGTCGGCGATTTGCTGGTTGAGCGCTTCCGTCGTATCGACGGCGGTATTGGTGGCGCACTCGGCTCGGACGATGGCAGTGCGCGCCTCGGCCTTATCGACCTTGGCGCGTTGATCGCTCCACTTCGCCCAGCCGATCGCGAGGGCTGCCGTTAGGGCGAGACCCCCGATCACGTATTGGCTGATGCTCATTGCACCGTCCCCGCCTTCGGCTTGCGCGGAGCGTACTTGGCGGCAAAGGCGGCAGTGGCTTTGTCAAACTCGCGGGCTTTCACCCCGCGCGGCTGCGGTTCGACCGGCTCCGACATGAACGCTTGCGTCGGCGGCGTGATCGTCACCGTGTGCGGGGCGTAGCGAGCTAGAGCGACCTGCACGACATCCGGCACGCCGTCGCCGTCTTTGTCGATCAACAATTTGATGTCGCTATCGAACTTCTCGACGAATGCGCCGGCCAGTTTCAGAAAGGCGTTTTTTTCTTCCCAGCTCTGGATCG
>JALQSZ010000181.1 GCA_023264135.1 Acidimicrobiales bacterium | reverse complement strand
ATTGAAATTGCGGCCGACGCCGTGGAACTCATTGTTTCCGATGGTCCCGACGCGGCGATGAACCGCGTCAATGCGCGTACCTCGTAACCCGAGTACTGCGAGCTCGTCACGCACAGCAACGTGCGTGACTTAGTAGGGAAGCGCGACCTGACGCGGAAGTAGCTGATACGCGGGGTTGAGGATGGTGAGAAGCCCGTGGCTTTCACTCGCCATACCGTCGACCACGAGATGCGTCCCGAGTTTCACTCCGCCGAGTGTGCGACGACCCATGAACACGACGGTGATTCCACCGGTGTCGTCCGCAAGGGTCAGTTCGAGGCTGGCGATCTGTTCTGCCCAGGGCTGAATGCGCAGCGCCTTGACTCGGCCTGCAACCTTTACGTGTTCTCGCCACTTGACGTCGGCGATAGGGATCACGCCTTCAAGCGAGAGGCGTCCGAGTTCGTCGAATGCCGCTTTCGTTTCGGCCACGCGCTCTGCTTCAACGCGCTTGGAGTTTCTCGTGAAGAGCGCCATATCAGTTGTGGATATCGGAGGTGCCGGAGACGGCGCCGTGTTCGATCTTGTGCACGTGCTGTCCTTTCGACGATTTCGTGAGGTGATACGGAACAAAGGTCACGTTCGCATGCGGAACATCGCTAATTGCCTTCGCAATTCCATCGGCAGTGTGATCATGCAGGAGGCGGTGCCAACGTGAGCGGTATTCGCGTCGGGGGATAAGGATCGACACCTCGGTGTCGCCATCAGCCGCAAGTTCATGAACCACTTCGAGAACGGAACGGTTGATGCGGCGGTCGGGACACTCGCGAATATCGAGCGGAAGTTGCTTGAGGGCGAGACCGCTCCACTCGTCGGCCAGTTCTGCCGCGTGATGCTCGTCGACGGCAATATGGACGGCACGAAGACGATCTGGATGAAGCGTGCGGGCGTACTGAATTGCTCGAGCCGAGGTGCGGTCGATCTTGTCGATGAGAACGACGACGGCGTGTCGCTTCAGGATCGGCGCTGTTGCCGCGAGGATCGCATCGCCTTCAAGTTCCGCTTTCTCGGCTTCGTACTGGTGGTTCAGTCGAACAACGACCCACACGAGAATCGGAATGAGGACGATGATGACCCACGCACCGTGCAAGAACTTCGTATACGCAATAACGATCGTTACGACGAGCGTGACAATTGCGCCAAGGCCGTTGATGAAGAGACCGACTTTCCAGCCCTGTTCCTTGATGCGGATGTGACGACGGGCCATACCCGCTTGGGAAAGCGTGAAACTTGTGAACACGCCGACGGCATAGAGCGGGATCAACTTCGAAACATCGGCGCCGAGAATGACGACAAGAATTGCGGCCGTAATCGCGAGAGCAATGATGCCGTTGGAGAAGACCAAGCGGTGTCCGCGCTTGGTGAGCTGTCGAGGCATGAAGGAGTCTTCGGCCTGGAAGCTTGCAAGGCGAGGGAAGTCGGCGAACGAGGTATTCGCGGCGAGCACCAAAATGAACATCGTTGCGGCCTGCGTGAACACAAAGAGGACTTTGCCAAGTGCACCGTCGCCGTAGACCGTCTCGGCGATCTGCGAGATGACCGTTCGACCTTCCATCGGAACGGCGTGGACCTGACCAGCGAGCCACGAAATTCCGAGGAACATGGCACCGAGGAAGATGCCCATCACCATGAGGGTGTTTCGAGCGTTCTTCCATTCCGGTGGTTTGAATGCAGGGACACCATTTGAGATCGCTTCGACGCCGGTAACTGCAGCACCGCCTGAAGCGAAGGCGTGAAGGATCAAAACAAAACTGGCAGCGCCAGTTGTTGCAAGCGCTTCTGCTTGTTCGGGTTCGAGATGGACATGATCGAGTCCTCCTCCAAAGACGGCCTTTGAAATACCCACGCCGATCATGAGGAACATTGAGATCAAGAACGCGTAGGTCGGAACCGCAAAGATCTTTCCGGATTCCTTGACGCCGCGAAGGTTGCCCAACGCGATAATCGCAATGAATCCAACGGCAATCGGAACTCGATACGGATACACGCCGTGGAAAACCGAATACAACGCGGCAACACCTGCGGAGACCGACACCGAAACGGTGAGGATGTAATCGGTGAGCAATGCAACACCAGCAACCTGAGCGGGGATGACGCCAAGGTTGTCTTTGGTCACGATGTACGCGCCGCCGGCCGATGGATAGGCCTTGATGGTCTGGCGGTAACTGAAGACCAAAATTGTGAGCACGACCACCATGGCGATGGTGATGGGGAGTACGAGGTTGAACGCCATGCTGCCGACGCCAGCGAGAAGCAGCGTGAGAAGAATTTCCTCGGAGGCATACGCGGTGGACGACAACGCATCGGAGGAGAAGACCGCAAGCGCAGTCGAGTTGCTCAGCCGCTCGTGTTCAAGCTGATCGGTGGTCAGCGCCCGTCCGAGCATCTTGCTCTTGAATCGGAATGAGCGACTCTCGGGGATCGTGGTGTTTGCCGCCGGCGGAAGTGGTGCGGGGCCGGCTGGGCTTTGACTCTCTGTGGGTGCAGTCATACGTGGGCTAGTTGACACCCGTTGAGGCCCCCAGCGCAATCATTGGAGACGGGATTCACATTGCCGAAACCTGAATGGAATCTTGCTGCTCCTGCTTGGGTCGTCGGTGGCGAGCAGGTGGGTAACCTCACTGACTCACCCCCGGCTCGGTTCGTGCCGGGCATACGCGCGTGTCCTGAGGTCCCATGGCTCTGTCCGATCTGATTCCGATGATGGCCGACGAGCCCGCCCTTGTCTCGATTCTGGGGCGCCGGGACGGATCCATCGTCATCCCCGAACCGGCTCGAGCCATCACGATTTCCTCGCTCGTTGACCGGGCCGACCGCCGTCCAGTGGTGGTGGCCGTGCCAACCACCGCCGAGGCCGAACGCCTCGTGCACGACCTTTCCGCCTTCCTGGGTGCCGACGAGGTGGAGCTCTTTCCTGCGTGGGAGACGCTTCCGTTCGAACGGGTCAGTCCGGCGATCGACACGATGGGACGTCGGTCGTGGGTTTTGTGGCGACTCCACGAACCGGAGCGAGCGCCTGCGGTCATCGTGGCGCCGGTGCGCGCGCTCGTGCAGCGACTCGGGCCGCATGTGGGGGAGATCGAACCGATCACTATCGGTGTCGGTGATGTTGCTGATCCCGTTGAGCTGATCGAGCAATTGGTGAGCTTTGGGTATCGGCGAGAGGTGCAGGTCGAACACCGTGGCGAGGTTGCGGTTCGCGGTTCGATCGTCGACATCTACCCGAGCACGGCCGATGTTCCGGTTCGAATCGATTTGTGGGGCGATGAAGTCGACCGTCTTACCGAATTTTCCATCGCCGATCAGCGCGCCACTGTCTCGGTTGCCGAGGTCACGATTTTTCCGTGTCGAGAACTTCTTCCGACCGACGAGGTTCGTGAACGAGCAGCGGTACTTGTTGGTGCACAGCCATGGGGTCGAGAGCAGTGGGAGCGATTGTCCGAAGGTCAGATGTTCGACGGGATGGAAAGTTGGTTGCCGTGGCTTGTCGATGACAGCGCCGACGACCCCGACGTTCTGTTCGATTTACTTCGCGACGATGCGCAAGTCCTCTTGATCGAACCTCGACGGATGCGCGATCGCGCCGCTGACATCCTCGCTGAAGAACTTGATCTCGAGCAGTCGCTTTCTCGAACGTGGGGGGCTGAAGGTTCCTTCCCGCAACTGCACGTTCCATTTGAACGTCTGCTTGGTCGAACCGGTGCACCGATGTGGACCGTGCTTGATGTTCCCGATGCGCCGAGTACTCCGGTGGTGGGCGCGTCGGGGTGGGACCCAGTGGTTGGCGATGGCTCGGTGCTGGTGGATCAATTG
>JALQSZ010000180.1 GCA_023264135.1 Acidimicrobiales bacterium | reverse complement strand
GATCACGGTGCCGGTGACCCGCTGGCCCGGCTCAAGTGGTTTGTCGACTTGGGCGGGAGCCGTCTTCTCAAGCAGCTCGTCGACGGCGATGCCATCGAGCGCCGCGGCGAAGTCGGCCTCGAGGTCTTCGTCGAGATCAAAACGCGGAAGCGTGACATCAGGCGAAAGACGTTCAGCGCGCTTGACGTCGAAGAGAAGAAGTTTCGGTTCAGTGAGATCAATCGCGTGCTGCATTTCCGATTCGGTCCACCAACCGTTCATGGCCACAGTGATCGCGCCCATGGAAAGACAGGCCCAGAACGAAACGATCCAGCCATAGGAATTGGCACCACAAAGAGCGACGCGATCGCCATGACCAATTCCGTGTTCACGTTGAAGCCATGCGGCAACCGATGCGACATCCTTCTCGAATCCAGCGAAGGTCACGCGACGGCCGTCGCTGAAGATCATTGATTCGCGGTCGCCGAACTCAAACGAGTTGATGAGGATTTCGCGCAACGAACGAGCGCGATTGCGCAGGACTCCCATGGTTTCGCCGCGAACATCTTGTTGAACAACTTCGAATGGAGCACCTTCGCCAGTGAGGCGAGCGGTGGCGTCATGAAGCGCGGTGAGTTGCGGCAAGGTGTGGGCGGGGCCGGTTTCGGTCACGATTCCTCCAAATCGATGGCAAATCGATGGCGTCCTGCGTGACAGGAGCCGATGCGTGGGCGATGCTAGCGGTCCATGAACGGGATGCTTGAGGGGAAAGTCGCGCTCATCAGTGGATGTGGCGCGGGAATTGGTGAAGCGGCGGCCCGACTCTTCGCGAAGAACGGCGCGATGTTGTGGCTCAATGACCTTCGAGACGACGCTGTGGATCGCGTCGTTTCGGATCTGCTTGCTGAAGGCGCGGTCGCGCAAGGTGTGGCGGGCGACATGAGCGACCCGTCATTCGTTCACGCGTGGGTGCAAGGTGCTGTCGATGCGTATGGTCGAATCGATGTGCTCTACAACAACGTCGGCGTTTCCCGATCCGGGTTAATCGGCGATTTGAGCGATGAAGATTGGCGCTTCCAACAGTCGGTCACTCTCGATTCGGTGTTTTACGCGACTCGCGCAGTCATTCCACACATGGTCGCCAACGGAGGCGGTTCCATCGTGAGCATGTCGTCAGGTGCCGGGATCGGTGGCAACTTCAATCTCGGTGGCTACGCAGCTGCGAAGGCGGGCGTGATCAACCTGATGGAAACCGTTGCCACCGAATATGGCGGTCACGGAATTCGTGCGAACGCGGTAACTCCTGGACCAACAGCAACAGCTCCGTTGCTCGACTATCTCGCAACGCAACCAGGCGGCGTGGAAGCTCATGTGGCGGACCTCGATCTGCAACGACTGAGTCAACCCGAGGAAGTTGCGCAAACAGTGTTGTGGTTAGCGTCTGATTTTTCCTCGAACATCACCGGAATCTGTGTCCGCAGCAATATCCGCGCCGCGAGTCGTCGTCCGCACGGATCGTGAGAGGAACTCGGAAATGACAGCGAGCGAATCAGTCGAACTCACCGCGTGGCGCGATTTCTGCCGCCGACTCGAAACAGTGGGCGAGCAACTGATGGCCGACCCTTTCCCTTCCGACGCAGCAGTGCGCGCGGAAGGGTATGACCACATGGCCGAGCAGGTGCTGTGTTGGTTGGGGTGGTCGATTGGTTTTCCCAACGCGGCGCGCCCGTTCTTTATGCGTCAGAACGACCTTGTGACGCAGTGGGGTGGCCCGAATGCCGACAACGCGTATCGCCATGCTCGTATCGATCCAACGAAGCGTTATCGAGTGCGCGGACGTATGCATTCGTGCGAGGAATTCATTTTGGCGATGCGTGCCGGATTTATGCATCAGGAGAAGTGGGGAACGCTCGCCGAGCACAACGGTTCTGATCTCGGCATCGGCAAAGGTGATGAGTTTGAGTTCTTCTTAGGTGGAGACGGCACTCAACCGGGATGGTTACCCATTCCCGATGGTGCCGTCATGTGCTCAATTCGCGAGTACTACTTCGAGTGGACCGAAGACGAACCGGCGACCTTCACCATTGAATGTCTTGATGGCCCCGACCATCTTCCTCGGGTCACCGCGGAAGACTTTGCCGCGAAGGTGGCCGATGCAGCCGCGGGAGTCGAACGATCAATGTCGTACTGGAACCAGTACATGATCGATCAACGCGCTATGCGCGAAGACAATTCGTTCCACGGTTCCTTCGCGCAAGAAAAAGGTCTTGCGGCTGCCCGTTATGGCTTCTGCTTTTGGGATCTTGGACCAGACGATGCGCTCATCATCGAAAGTGAAGTTCCCGACGCTCGTTATTGGAGTCTGCAGCTCTATCCCGATGGATGGTTTGAGCTTGCTGATCCTGTTGAGCGCATTACAAGTTTGAATGATCGACAACTACGACTGTCAGACGACGGTCGGATTCGTGCAGTTGTTTCCCACCGCGATCCTGGTGTCGACAATTGGCTTGATGCCGGTGGACGTCAGCGCGGACTCTGCACGTTGCGCTGGTTCTGGCCACTCAGTGACTCCGCCCCGGAGCCGACTGCACGCCTCGTGCATGTTGACGATGTCTGGAATGAGCTTCCAGCCGACACCGTTCGAGTTTCTGTTGAGCAACGCGCTGAGTTGCTCGAGTCTCGTCGCCGTCACTTGGCATGGCGTTTCCGGACCTGAGTTCTACGGACGCATGATGCCGCCGCCGTCGACCGAGATGGTCTGACCGGTGACATAACGACTTCCGTCGCTCAGAAGAAACGCAACTGCTGGACCAATGTCGTGTACCGCGTCGCCGTCGCGCCCCACTGGGTTGTCGTCGTACATCGCAGCGAAGGCTGCTTCGCGTGCTGGGTCTGAACCGGCAACTGGCGCTCGGTGGCCGGCCGAGGCGGGCAACACGCAATTCACGGTGATGCCGTCACGACCCCATTCGCGCGCTGCAGTTCGAGTGAGCGAACGAATTGCTTCATTCGATGCCGCGTAGGGGCCGTACCCGGCCGCACCAGTAAGTCCCATTGATGTCCCCATCGTGACAATACGACCCCAATTATTCGCCGCCATATGAGTGTGTGCAGCTTGCATCAGCCACAACGCACCCTTCGGGCCAGTATCGAACAGAAGGTTCATGTCGCTTTCGGTGACGTCGAGGAGGGGAGTGACGGGGCGGAACGATTGCGCGTTCAACACGAGCCCATCGATGCGACCAAAGCGCGCAATGGTCGCAGCAACAACTTCCGATGCACGCTCGCGGTCTGCGACATCGGCAACGAGGCCGAGGCAATCGATGTTCTCTGCTTCAAGCATGGCAATCGCGTCGGCGAGGCGTTCCGGCTTGCGCCCCGTAATCACAACCTTTGTGCCTAGTGAACCGAGATGTTGTGCAACACCAAGCCCGATGCCACGAGTGCCGCCGGTGATGATGACAACTCGATTGGCGAGATCGTTCAGAGGTGCGTCGGCCATTCCGGCAGCGTAGCGATGATGATGAGCGGCGTGATGCTCGGCAGAGCAAGCAGCGTTGTTCGTGCTTATCGGATGTCACCAATTCACCCGCAATGACTGGGTCGCAAGATGAGAGAGTTCAAGTTCGGAGTGCGATGCGTTGTTCCGAGTGAGTTGTTGGTGAGGTGATTCCCCGTTGCTCATTTGGAGACAGTTTTCGATCTCCGTTCGGCACCCGAGTGTGTCGGCGGTGGCGTCCAACGCGTCGAGTAAGCGCTGCATCAACGTTGGCAGGGGCTCGGTGGTTCCTGAGTCATCGGAGATCATTCGGCACGCTGTGCCGTAGCGAATCGCTCGCCACCTGTTTTCGTCGCTAAACGTGTTCGGAAGCATGAACGTTGAAAGCGC
>JALQSZ010000017.1:13657-13927 GCA_023264135.1 Acidimicrobiales bacterium | reverse complement strand
TCCTCAGAGAAGGCGAAGTTCATGGTGGTGGCCTCCGGTCGCGAACGGGGGTCGGTCCCCCGCCGGTTGACGTGCACGGCAACTGCCGCAGGGGGTAGTTCTAGCCGACTCCGGACCGGCCCGGCACATCTTCGGGCTGATTCTCTGTGCCTCAGGGAACGAGGATCGCCTTGCCCGCCACCTTGCGCTCTTCGAGGTCGCTCAATGCCCGGGCCGCATCGGCGAGCGAATAGGTCACCGGCTCAACCGGGTGAAGCCTGCCGGCGCCGA
>JALQSZ010000017.1:0-13647 GCA_023264135.1 Acidimicrobiales bacterium | reverse complement strand
TTCAGCGACCAACTGATCGTTGCGTTCGCCGTTTCGTAGCGCCCAACCGCCCCAATCGACCCCGATCACCCTGCGATTGCGCAAGAGGATCTGGTTGGCCGGAAGGTTGGGAATGCCGCCGACAAAGCCGATCACGAGATAGGCCCCGTTGTCGCCAAGCGCCCGTAAGCAAGTCGTTCCAAGGTCACCGCCGACAGGGTCATACAGAACATCGACCGATCCGCCCCCAAGTTCTTTGGCGCGTTCCTTGACATCTTCAGTGGTCGAATCGATTGCTGCCTCGGCGCCACGTGACAACGCCAGCTGACGCTTCTCTTCTGTTGAAGCAACTGCAATGACGCGCAGTCCGAGCATGACGCCGATGTCGACTGCAGCGAGTCCGACACCACCGCCCGCGCCGAGCACTAACAACGATTGTCCGGCTTGCACCTGCGCGCGTTCGCGCAATGCAAACCAACCGGTGAGATAACTCTGCGTGAAGGTTGCAGCTTGACCATCGGTGATCGTGTCGGGAAGAAGCATCGTGCGCGCCGAAGCAACAACGACCTCACTGACATAACCGCCAAGTCCAACATTGACAAACACCCGGTCGCCGATTGAGCGATCGGTGACGTCGGAACCAACTTCAACAATTCGGCCGACAACTTCCATGCCAGGAACAAACGGGACTGGCGGTTTGATTTGGTACTTGCCCTGAACAAACAGACCGTCGACGTAATTCACTCCGCATGCCGTCACCGCAACACGTACGTCGGCTGCGCCAAGCATTGCGCTCTCTCGCTCGACAAGACGGAGGTCAGTTACTGGCCCAAATTGTTCGCAAACGATTGCTTTCATGGCCGAACGGTACCCCTCGAAGCGCATTCGGCTGCGAGACTGTGCCCATGACCCTCCTTCTCGCTGAAACCGGTTTCGAGGTCCACGCTGTCGTCGTCGGACCTATGGACAACAACGTGTTCGTGATTCGCTGCACCGAGACCGGCGATGGCGTTCTCATCGACGCCGCCAATGAGCATGAGCGATTGCTTGAACTCTGCAGTGCACTCGGGGTGCGACGTGTGATCGAGACACACGGCCACTGGGATCACATCCAATCGGTTCCCGCCGTTCGCGATGCCGGTTACGACGTCGCGGTCACCGCAGCTGACAGCGACATGCTCCCTTCCTACGACAGCATTCTTGAAGACGACAACGTCATCGAGGTCGGTCGTCTTCGGCTCCGCACCATTGCAACGCCCGGTCACACACGCGGGTCGATGTGCTTCGCCCTCGAAGGCAGCCCGCTGTTGTTTTCCGGCGACACCCTGTTCCCTGGCGGTCCCGGCAACACCTCATTCGAAGGTGGAGATTTCGCCACGATCATCGACTCACTCGATCAACGGCTCTTCACCTACCCGGCCGACACAATCGTGCTTCCGGGCCATGGCAACTGGACAACCATCGGCAACGAACGACCACATCTTCAGGAGTGGGTCGACCGCGGCTGGTAAGCCGTCAAGCGACCTCGGATAATTTCTCCTACGGCGGTAGTGCGAATCCCCTGCAGGTCCTAGACTGCCGCTATGTCCCCCCTCTTCAGCATCGAGGATCTTCACGTCTCTACTGCGGGTGAGAATCCGGTGGAGATCCTTCGTGGAGTCGACCTTGTGATTGGTGCCGGCGAGGTCCATGCGCTCATGGGCCCGAACGGTTCCGGTAAGTCGACTCTCGCGTCCGCACTTCTTGGAAGCCCCGAATACCAGGTGACCTCGGGTCGCATTCTGTTCAAAGGTGACGATGTCACCGACTGGCCTACCGATGTGCGTGCCAAGTCCGGAATGTTTCTTGCCTTCCAGTACCCGCAAGAGATTCAAGGCGTGTCGGTTCTCAACTTCCTCCGGCAAGCATGGTCGGCCCGGCGCGGTATCGATCTTTCGATGCTCGAGCTGCGACTCGAGATCATGGACTGGATGACGCGCCTCGACATGGATCCATCCTTCGCCGATCGCTACCTCAATGAAGGATTCTCCGGTGGCGAGAAGAAGCGCAATGAGATTCTTCAAATGGCGATCTTGCAGCCCGACATCGCGATCCTCGATGAAACCGATTCCGGTCTCGATATCGATGCATTGCGGGTTGTTGCAAAAGGCGTGCGCGAAGTTCTTGCCGCCCGACCCGATCTCGGCATCCTTGCGATCACCCATTATCAGCGCTTGCTCGACGAACTGAATCCGTCGTTCGTTCACGTGCTCATCAATGGACGCATTGTCGAATCCGGCGGCCCGGAGCTTTCTCGCAAGCTTGAAGCCGAAGGGTACGACGCATGGCTGTGAGCACCGACCCCATCGACGGAACGCTCATCAAGGAGCAGTTCCCGCTTCTTTCTCGCGACGTGCACGGAAAGAAGATCGTGTATCTCGACTCTGCCGCAACCTCGCAGAAGCCGCAATCAGTTCTGGCGTCGATGGACGACTACTACCGCACGATCAATTCCAACGTGCATCGCGGTGTGTACATGATCGCGGAAGAAGCAACAAACCGCATGGAGATCGCTCGCGCTCTCGTGCGCGATTTCATTGGAGCGCGTTCGTCTTCCGAAATCATCTTCACAAAGAACGCGACCGAGTCACTCAATCTCGTTGCTCAAAGTTGGGGCCGCGCAAATCTTTCCGCAGGCGATGTCGTCGTGTTAAGTCACATGGAACATCACGCGAACATCGTTCCGTGGCACATGCTTGTTGCCGAGATTGGCATCGAGCTCCGTTGGATTCCGCTCGACAACGAGGGCCGACTCGACCTTTCCGAACTCGACGCACTCCTTGATGGCGCGAAAGTTCTTTCGGTCACGGCAATGTCGAATGTTCTCGGAACAATGAACCCCGTTCGCACACTGACCGATGCTGCCCGCAAAGCCGGTGCCATCAGCATCATCGACGGCTGCCAATCAGTGCCGCACAGTGCAACCAACGTTCAAGAACTTGGTGCCGACTTCCTTGCATTCTCCGGCCACAAGATGTGCGGTCCAACCGGCATCGGCGTGCTGTACGGACGCGAAGAACTTCTCGAAGCAATGCCACCGTTCCTCGGTGGCGGCGAAATGATTCGCGATGTTCGACTCGACGGTTTCACCACCAACGATCTTCCCTGGAAGTTCGAAGCAGGGACGCCACCCATCGCCGAAATCATCGGACTTGGCGCGGCAATCGAATGGCTCAATGGCGTGGGCATGGACAATGTCCGGGCTCACGAAATTGCGCTCACCGAGTACACGATGACGACACTTCACGAGCGATTCGGCGACCGCATCCACATCCATGGTCCGTCCAATCCCCTTGAACGTGGTGGCGTCTTCAGTTTCGATTTCGATGGCCTCCACCCGCATGACATTTCCCAGGTACTCGATCAGCACGCGGTCTGCGTTCGCGCCGGCCATCACTGCGCCAAACCACTCATGAAGCTTCTCGGCATTGGCGCTACCGCCCGTGCGTCGGTCTACGTCTACAACGACACCGCCGATATCGATGCCCTCGCCGACGCCCTCGACGCAACTGGCGCGTTCTTCACCCTCTAGTCCCCTACGCTCACACCAACACCACGCACAGGGAGTGCCGCCGATGCCCGGCCTCGAAGACCTCTACCGAGAGATCATCCTCGATCACTACCGCAATCCGCGTAACCGCGGTGAGCTCGAAACACCTCCTGCCCATCGGGTCGAGGGATTCAACCCGCTGTGTGGCGATGAAATCGTGCTGTATCTCGAACTCGATGCCGATGGCCGCGTTTCCGATATCCGCATCTCCGGTCAAGGCTGTTCGATTAGCCAGTCCTCGGCATCGATGATGTCGGCAGCAGTGAAGGGCAAGACCATTGCCGAGATCGACGATCTCACTCGTGCATTCAAAGCAATGATGTCGATTCACGAAAACTCACTCGAAGGCGCGGAGACCACCGAGCCGATCGAAGCTCCCGATGTGAAGTTGGGCGATCTCGAAGCTCTTCGCGGTGTCGTGAAATTCCCGGTTCGCATCAAGTGCGCAACGCTTGCGTGGAACACACTCGCTCAAGGTATCGACGAAGCGTCTGCCTGAGGTCGCAACCTGCAAACGGGTCGTTTACGGGACGAACTCGTAGCGGATCGGACACTGGTCGACATGATTGACCATCACTCGCGAGAGCCATCTCGGCTCAGCAGTGAGTTCGAGGTTTCGCGTATGCGCGGCAATTGCAAGTGCCGTCTCTTGCAATTCCGCACGAGCTAACGCTTGTCCGAGACAAAAGTGCGGGCCCATGCTGAAGGTGAACGACCACAACGTGGGATCGCGAGTGATGTCGAAACGATTTGGATCGTCATAACGACGTGGGTCCCGGTTAGGGCCACCAATGATCGTGGTCACCGGTTCGTCGGTTTCGAAATGCAATCCGGCGAGTTCTGTCGCCTGTGTCGTCTTATTTCCTGAGGCGTAAAAGCCCGGCCGATAGCGAAGAACTTCTTCCACTGCCCCACGAACCAAGTCATCGGGAGCAGACCGCAGCAGTTCGAGTTGATCGGGATGTCGCGCAAATTCCATGAACATCGAAGTCATCACGCTCGATGTGGTTTCCACCGCGCCAGAGAAAATATTGGTGAAAAGAACGATGAGTTCCTCGCGACTTAGCCGATCACCGTCTTCTTCTGCCGCAATGAGACGGGTAAGTAAATCGTCGCGCGGTTCACGTCGGCGATCTTCAACAAGTTCACCAACAAACTCCATGACAGCAGCAAAGGTGTCATTCGCTTTGTCTCGAATTTCTTGCGTCACATTCGGACCAAACGCGTCGCCGCTTCCACCCTTCATTTTTGCGCCAACTTCCGCAGCCTCATCCGGGGAGATCTCGAGAAACGCAGCAATCGAAAGAAACGGAACGATGCGAATGTGTTGGCGAACATCGAATCCGCCGTCACCCGCATGACGTTCGAGTAGATCGCGAACATGCTGACGAACCACGGGTCGAACTTTGTCGGCGGACTTTGGCGTGAGCGCTCTGTTCACGAGACTCCGAAGACGTCGGTGATCCTCGCCGTTCTGCGCGCCGATTGAATATCGACGCCACTCATAGAGCGGGTCGCCTGGTTTGAAGCCTCGTGCCTCGATGTACTCAAGACCTTCGTTAATGAACTCGGGGCGCTTTTTGATTTCCTCGGCATCGTCCCAACGAAGAATTGCCTTGATTCCCTCGGGGGTTACCGCTGTCCGATGATCCTCACGAAGTTCAGCGAGTATCGGATAAGGATCCGCCCAATAGTCGTCATCGTCGAGGGGAAGAACGGGAAGGGCCTCTGCCATGACCCGATCGTGTCAGATGCTGACAACTCCGTCGATCCCCTTTGCGAGCGCGAAGCAACGCTCGGTGGGACCACCACTGTCGTGACTGGTGATATCGATCACGACGCTGTTCCAAACGTTTGACCAGTTCGGATGATGATCAAGTTGCTCGGCGATCGGAGCAACTCGATTCATAAATGCCCACGCCTCGGTGAAATTGGCGTAGGTGAATTCGCGATGCAGATGACCATCGACCATTGACCACTCCGGGACCGTCGCCAATCGTTCGGCAACTTCCTCAGGGGTCAAAACTCGATCGCGAGGACTCATGCGAACGGATCGGCGAAGGGGTCAGCAAATGGATCGACTGCCGGAGTCGGCGCTTCGTCTTCCACCCATTCGGCGTAGCCAGTTCGTTCAAGTTCGTCGGCCAGTTCCGGACCACCCGACGCAACGATGCGACCTTGGGCAAGTACGTGCACGACATCGGGCTTCAACTCTTCAAGGAGTCGCGAATAGTGAGTGATCGCAAGGACGCCGAGATCGAACTCAGTTGTCGCCGCTTCGACGCGTCGTGAACAGGCGCGCAACGCGTCGACATCGAGACCGGAGTCGAGTTCGTCGAGAATTGCGAATTTCGGTCGAAGCACTGCAAGTTGCATCGTTTCGTTGCGCTTCTTCTCGCCACCGGAAAGATCGACATTCACCGGACGATCAAGAAGTCGTGTGGCCAAACCAATTCGTTCTGCTTCCGCAGCGACCGCGGCGTGAACTACTGAAGCGTCGCGGCCTTGGGCCGAAAGTGCTTCGGTGAGCAGTTCCTGGAGACTCACTCCGGGAACTTCAACTGGATACTGCATGGCAAGAAAGAGGCCCGCCTTCGCCCGTTCGTAGGTGGGCAGAGAAAGAAGGTCGACTCCATCGATCGAAACGGAACCACCAGTCACGGTGTAGCCAGGCTTCCCCATGAGCACATGCGAAAGGGTCGACTTGCCCGCACCGTTTGGACCCATCACGGCGTGGACTTCGCCGGACTTCACCACGAGGTCGACGCCGTTGAGGATTTGTCGGCCTGCAACTTCTGCTGTCAGACCTTGAATTCGAAGTTCGCCCATGTCAGTCGATCTCCACGTACACCGCAGCGTCGTCGATTCGAACCACATAGGTGGGAACCGCTTTCGTTGCTGGAAGCGAATTCGGCACGCCGGTTTCGAGCGAGAAACAACTACCGTGCTTTGGGCATTCGAGTTCACACGAACCGGCAAGCAACTCGCCTTCGGAAAGTGAAACGTCTTGGTGCGTGCATTGATCTCCGATTGCGTAGAACGCGTCGCCAATATGAGCGAGTGCAACACGCACAGAACCGAGATCGAAGCTTCTGACTTCACCATCGGGAACGTCTTGGATTGAACAAACACGTTCGAGTGTCATGAATTGACTCCTGCATCAAGTCGTTCGTCGATAGCGGCGGCAATAAGCGGGACGGCAGCAGCCACCGGAAATTCTTCAAGCACTTCGTCGAAGAAGCCAGCGACGATCAATCGTTCGGCAATTTCCGTCGGAACGCCGCGGCTCTCAAGATAAAAGACTTGCTCTTCATCGACCGGACCAACCGTGGAGGCGTGGCTGCACTTCACATCGTTCGTTTCGATCTCAAGATTCGGAACCGACTCCGCCCACGCCGTATCGGAAAGCTTCAGATTGCGATTGGTCTGGAATGCGTTTGTACCTCGAGCATCTTTTTCGACACGAATGAGGCCGGTGTACACCGAACGGGAATGACCCCCAACAGCACCCTTAAACAACAGATTCGAATTGGTGTCGGGAGCGTCGTGCTTCTGGAACGTGCGGAAATCCAGTGTTTGCGAATCGTGTCCGAAATACACCGCGCTGAGGTTTCCGGTTGCGCCACGACCTACCAAGCGGCAGTCGGTACGCATGCGGCCGTAGTCACAACCAAGACCAGCGTGCGATGAGGTCAGTGTCCCATCGTTGAGCACACGACTTACTTGCGAAGCGATCTGCCATACCCGCGGGCCGCGCAATTGCACATTGCCGTAGGAGAGTCGACCAGCGCGATCGACATCGAGTTCAACCAACGGCGACACAAACGCTGCGATATCGGTCGAACCGTGCCAATCGAGAACACGTACGTCGGCGTCGGCACCGACGCGCACGACCAAGCGTGGATACACCGCAGCACCGTCGAGATCGATCCAGTCGACTATCGCGATCGGTGCGTCGACGGTGACGCCAGCGGGAACATCAACGAGCACGCCGTCGAGAAAGTTGGCGTCGTTCAATCGACCAAAGACATCGGGGCCACCATCGGCAACAACTCCAAGCGCTGCTTCCGCGTTGGGAGCATCGACCAACGAACCGACATACACACCCTTTGCCGCCAAGGCATCGTCGAGGCGAGCAGCAACGACGGCACCATTTCGAACGACGACGGCACCGGAAAGATGTCCGAGCGACTCGAGAAGCGTCACCGCATCGGCCGGCACCCCCTCGGAGCGCTCGCTCACGACGGACCAGTCGCTCAGCTGGAGATCGGCGACTCGGCTGTAGCGCCAGACCTCTTCATCGGTGGAGGGCATGACGAACTCGGCGGCGTTTGGGGCCGCGGAACGTCTATCAACAAGCCATTGGGGGGAAGCCACGGGAATAATCCTACCCGCATAGGAGAAATTACGGCCAGTTTGCGGACGGGCTTTCAACCCGTAAACGCGGGCACAACAACGTTGGGGTCGGTTGCGAGAACCGTTGTTGCGGCGGAGAGCAAAATTGTTGTTGTCGGTGCCGTTGTCGTTGGAGGGCAGTCGGCCGTTGGCGTGATTGACGCCGAACCGTCACTCGTACCTGTGTGACCAGCCCACGTGCCCACATTGGTTGCACCTGAGGCAACAAAGCCGGAGCCTCCTCCGCCACTGCCGCCCGTGTCGTACATCCCTTGACTACTTCCGCCGCTGCCTCCCCCGAAATGGCCTCCGCCGCCAGCACCAGCGCTGGTCGTGTTCGAGCCGATGGCATTGCCACCGATTCCACTGGCGCCTGCTTGACCCCCTGGAGTTCCGGACGTTCCACCAGCGAAAAGCGCTCCGCCCCCGCCGCCGGTGCCGTGCACTCCAGGGCCACCAAACATTGCCCCCGCAGCTCCGTCGGTTCCGGGCTGACCCGCATCACCGCCATTTCCAGCAGCACCGCTCGAGAACATGGACCGCCCTCCGCCGCCGCCGGCAATGAGCAGCGGGGTGACCCCGGACAAAACAGTCGTTGCGCCACCGCCGCCGCCGCTCGAATGGTCCGGCTGCTGACCACCTCCGCCGAACCCTCCGGGAAACCATGTCTGATTGCTGTTGGGCGTGTAACTGCCGCGCCCACCGACGACCACGGTCAGAACTTCGTTGGACTGAACGGCGAATTCTGCGGAGCCGGTTCCACCATGACCGCCAGCCTGGGCGTAGTAGTTGCCGCCGCCGGCGGCGCCTTCGACATTGATACGCACGCCGCAGACACCCTGCGGCACCGTGTAGGTCTGATTGGCGCCGGTAAAAGCAAACGTCGTCGCCGGCGGCAGAGATGCTCCTGCGCCTCGCGCCGTTGCGGTGACAAGAACCATTGCTTCAACCGCTGCTGCAACCGAAGCGATTGAGTAACGAACCTTTGAATTCATCGAGAACTTCCCACGTGACGTCGAGCCAGTTCTCGACCGTCGGCAAGATAACAGGTCCAACCATTAGACCGTTCTGACTCGTGCTGAAAGATTCTTCAGCCCCGTCGAAATTTTCTCTTGAGACGACCGAACGGGCTGTTCGCCTTCTTCTGCTCTGCGTCGAGTTCCGCAAGGATCTGCGGCCCGACGGCGTTCACGATGTCTTCGGCTTCATCAAGAAGTTCCGCGATGCCTTCACCTTCTGGTTCAGGCGGTGTTGGGGGCGCGATCAACGTTCCGTGCTGCCAATCAACATCGACAAGGCGCAATTCAAACTTCGGACAGTTCTCTGGACAACGCCAAGGCGCTTCGGGGGCAAGGTCGAGATTGCACTTTCGAACTGTCTCGCCGTTTCCATAGGTACGACTTTCGTACTGCTTGCATTCCTCACGCATTGCCATTGCGACAGTGTTCCATTTCGTGTTCAGGATTCCAACGCGAGGCCAAGATCGGGTTGGCGCGAAAGTCTCCATCGAGCTGCAGACACAACTGCCGTTGCACCCAACACCGCAGCGAGAAGCGTGCACACCAAACTCACGCCCGTCACCGAGTCGCCAAGCAACAGCACGCCGCCAATCGCAGTAAAGAGCGCATTGATTTGTGAGCTTGCCGCCACGGCGGTCACTCCCGCTGCAGGCAACGCCGCGGTTCTCAAGACACGACCAATCGTTCCGAAAAGAGCGACTGCAAGTGCGGCTCCGAGAGCTCCCCAAATTGTCCATGGCTTTTGCAATGTTCCGAACGCCAAACCAAGTGGAAGCAGGATGATGCTTCCACTGATCATTGTCGAGGTCACGATCGCCGTTGGATTGAGTCCGTCTTCGACCGCAACTTCCGAGGTGCGAAGACCAATCACTTCGATTGCCACAAACGCAACAGCGATTGCTGCTCCGGCCCAGGTCACCGCGTCAACACCGTCTCCCCCGGCGGCGACGGTGAGCCCGATAACTGCGGCGAGTGATGATCCCAATGCGGCGACTGTTGAGATTCGTCCGGCGCGATCGCGCACTAACAGTGCAACAGCGGGAGTACACGCGAGCGCGAGTCCAGCGAGAGGACCATCAAGCGTGCGAAACATTGTCCCGGCTGCAACGAGACCCACAACCTGCACTGCCACTGCGATGCGCCCAGAGCGCACTCGAAGCGGTTCACGCCATGAGCCAGCACCGTGACGACGCGAAAGAAGTAAGGCCACGACCGCGCCCAATGCGACGCGGAATCCCACGATGCCAATCGCAGGGCCACTGCCATAACGCCACGCAATATTGCAGCCAGCAAAAAGAACCGACGAAAGAAGGACGTCGGCAACAGCGCGATGTTCGCGCCGCTGAATTAGCTGGTTCTCGTTCGCGTCGATGACTGAGCGTACGGCGGCATGATCAGCCGACCGAACCCTCCATCTGCAGTTCGATGAGTCGGCTCCACTCCACCGCATATTCCATGGGGAGGGTGCGGGTAATGGGTTCGATGAATCCGTTTACGACCATGCCCATCGCCTGTTCGGACGAAAGGCCGCGACTCATTAAGTAGAAGAGCTGTTCATCGGCGACCTTCGACACTGTCGCTTCGTGACCAATCACGGCATCGCCCGAACCGACTTCCATGTACGGGAACGTGTCGGAGATTGATTCATCGTCGAGGATAAGTGCATCGCATTGCACATGGCTCTTGCATCCGTATGCGTCGTCTTCCACACGAATGAGGCCACGGTAGGAAGTGCGTCCACCATCTTTGGAGATCGACTTCGAGACAATCTTCGAAGTCGTTTCCGGAGCGGCGTGCACCATCTTCGAACCGGTGTCTTGATGTTGACCAGGACCGGCATACGCGACAGAAAGCACTTCGCCCGACGCCTTGGGACCCACCAACCACACCGCTGGGTACTTCATGGTGAGACGTGAACCGATGTTGCCGTCGATCCATTCCATATGGCCTTCGGCTTCGACTCGTGCACGCTTGGTGACGAGATTGAACACGTTGTTCGACCAGTTCTGAATGGTGGTGTAGGTCACGCGCGCACTCGGCTTGACGACAATTTCCACCACCGCTGAATGCAACGAATCGGAGGTGTACACCGGCGCAGAACAACCTTCGATGTAGTGCACCTGGCTGCCTTCGTCGGCAATGATCAACGTGCGTTCAAACTGACCCATGTTTTCCGCGTTGATGCGGAAGTACGCCTGCAGTGGCATCTCAACCGAGACACCCGGCGGCACGTAGATAAACGAACCGCCCGACCACACCGCAGAGTTGAGTGCAGAGAACTTGTTGTCGTTCGGAGGAATAACGGTGCCGAAATAGGCGCGAACGATTTCTGGATGTTCGCGAAGCGCAGTGTCCATATCGGTGAAGATGACGCCTTGGGCTTCAAGATCTTCACGGTTCTTGTGGTACACGACTTCGGATTCGTACTGTGCAGTTACACCAGCGAGATACTTCCGCTCGGCTTCGGGGATTCCGAGCTTCTCGTAAGTTTCCTTCACCGAATCGGGAAGTTCATCCCATGCATCGACCTGATGATCGGTCGGCTTGATGTAATAAAAAATGTCGTCGAAGAAAATCTCCGACATATCGCCGCCCCAATTGGGCATCGGGCGCTTCAAGAAATGGGCATAGGACTTGAGGCGGAAGTTCCGCATCCAGTCGGGCTCACCCTTCATCCACGACATCTCTTTGATGATGTTCTCGTCGAGGCCGCGCTTGGGCTTAAAGACGTAATCCTCGGCATCGCTCCAGCCGAGCTTGTAGCGGCCGAGGTCAAGATCGAGTTCGGTGCTGGCCATGACGATGCTCCGGGAGGAGGGACGGGGGAATTTCTCCTACGGCGATAGTAACAAATACCCCTGCCCAATCCACCCTTCAAGGCCAAAGAGGCGATGAACCCTAGGAACGACCGAATGAGGCCTCGAGGCGGTGGAACCCTTCATCGATCCCCACCGATGGCGACCAGCCGAGAATCCGTCGCGTCTCGCGCTGATCAAACCAGTGCGCAACGGACAGTTGGCGGGCAGCGAAATGAGTGAGCGGAGGCTCCGCTCCAGGCCACACGCGTTCGATGAGGGTCCCAAGGACAGACGCCAACGGCGCAGGAATGGACCGAGGCTGTTTCGCGACGCCGGCAGCCGCAAGGATCGACGAAATGAGATCACGCAATGGCCGTGGCTCGCCGCCAGTCACTACGAGTGGTGCGGTCGTTGCTTCGTCTCCGTTGGCGCAATGGTCGAGTCCGGCAACGATCGCTGCAGCTGCGTCATCGACATAGGTCGTGTCGACAAGTGCGCGTCCACCATCGGGTAATGCCAAACGACCGGCACGAGCCCGATCAACAATGCGACCAATGAGTTGCGTATCGCCCGGACCCCACACCAAGTGCGGACGGATGATCACGGTAGGAACAGTTAATTCACGACTCACCAATTTTTCCGCGATCGCTTTTGAACGCGTGTAGCCGTCGCGACCCTCGTAGTCCGCCGCAAGTGCTGCTGAACCGACGCTTGGGCTGTCGTGAAACGCAACTGACGGACTTGAGATGTGAACGAAGCGCCCGGCACTCGTTGCCGCCTTGAGCGCATTGCGGGTGCCTTCGACGTTCACCGCATACATGTCGGTCCACGGCGCTTTGGGGGCGACCAGCGCGGCGAGGTGAATGACAGCGTCAACGTCTTCGGCTGCGCGATTCAGTTCATTTCGATCGCGAATATCGCCAAGAACGTCGGTGGCCAACGAAGAAGAAGGCCGACGCTGAAAACAGAGAACGTGATCTCCACGCTCGACAAGTTGGTTCGCAACGGTTCGGCCAAGAAGGCTCGACCCACCAGTTACGAGAACCTTCATCGTCCCGCCAACAGCTGCGTTGCGCGTTCGGCCAAAAGTTCTCGCTTCACCTTGGACTCATGCCTGATGTCGACAGGCAGTTCGCCCTCGAGAACAGCGGCAATCTCGTAGTTGGAACACGAGCGGATCCGCGCTGTGGTTTGCACATCAGCCAACCGCAATCTTCCTTGCGCCTGAACAACGACGGCGATCACCTGCGTTCCGCGTGGACCCACTCCAACGGCAGCAACAGGCGTTCCAATCGACGCAGCTATCGGATCTTCAACGAATGCGTTGGGCACGATCCCCGATGAGAGTGAAATCGCATGTTGAACCCGACCGAACTGTTGCAGGTTCCCGCTTTGATCGAGACGTCCCAGATCACCCGTTCGATGGAATCGGACACCATCGACAAGAACTTCGGAGCGGTGTTCGATTGGCCACTGATGGTCGTATCCCTCGAACATCCAGGGAGCATGAACCGCGAGTTCGCCCCACTCTCCTACCGACAACTCGACCGGAGTCGCGTCATCGAGCGAAAGCACGGCGACCTTCACACCGTTGAGCGGCGTGCCCGTTGCGGTGCCGGTATCGGATGCGATGGTTGCGCCGATTCCATCCGACAGTGGCATCGCTTCGGTCATTCCCCACGGAGCGCGCACATCGGCTCCCGTGACGGCAGCGATTGAACTTGCGAGACCTGCAGGAATTGGCGCGCCGGCGAGCATGACGAGTCGAAGTTGCACCGTGCGACCCGATGCCGTTTCAACAATGCGACGAGCCGATGCTGGCGAAAGCCATGCGACATCGACCTGCGAACTCGCAACGACAGAAGCG
>JALQSZ010000179.1 GCA_023264135.1 Acidimicrobiales bacterium | reverse complement strand
TTTCCGCACATGCTTGCGACGAGAACGTTGTTGTCATGGCACAGGTTCACGACATCGCGAGGAACGCCAAGGCCGGCAACAAAAACTCGGCCACCGTTGTCGATGATCGCTTGTACTTGCGCGGGCATGTCGCCCGGAGCGGCGGTGAGCAGATCAACACCGAACGGTTTGTCGGTGGCGGCGCGAACCAATTGCATCTGTTCGACCATGCGGTCGAGGTTCATGGTCGACGCACCCATGCAGCCGAAGCCGCCGGCTTCGCTTACCGCGGCAACAAGTTCGTGATAACTCACGCCGCCCATGCCGGCGAGCATGACGGGATGTTCAATCTCGAGAAGGTCAGTCAGTCGAGTGCGCATGGGTGCCACGGTACGCCCCCGGACCGGTGAGCATGCCCCGATGCCAGCGGCGAGGTGTCAGCAAGAGTGCCCGTGGGTAGTCCTCGAACAACCACCGACCGAAATTTCGTCTTGTCCAGTCGGTCATTCCAGCAATGCGAACAGCTCCACGTGCTCCGAGCGGTCGTCGCAGGATCGTCATCAAGCGTTCGGCGAACCGATGGTCGACGGCGAGTTCGCTCGCAACCGCGTGTTCATAGGCATGAACACATGCAGCGGGGTCCTTGGGGTTGGCGATGATCGCTTCGGCGGCCCAGCGTCCGGTGAGTAACGCTTGGCCAATTCCTTCGCCGGTCATGGGGTCGGTCGCGGCCGCCGCATCGCCCACAAAGAGCGTGCGGTCGCAGGAAAGCGCAACTCGATCGACTCTCGCGGGGATCGGCCAGGCGCGATGCGGGCTTTCTGGTTCGGCGTCTGGTCCCAGGAACTCGCGCACATGCGGTCGCTGGAGAAATTCGCGCCAGAGTGGCCCCATCGCGTTGACGTTGTAGGAACTGTCGTCGCGCAGAATTCCGAAGCCGACATTGGCGGTGCCGTCTGCGAGTGGGAACGACCACGCGTAGCCGGGAAGGAGATCGGGTTCGAACCACACGACGAGTTCGGTTGCTGCTCGAGGCGAGACATTGCGGAAGTACTGGCGGAATGCGTGCCATTCGCCGCGATAACCCGGTTCGGCAATACCCAACGCTTTGCGAGTTGGTGACCACATTCCGTCGGCGGCAATGACATACGACGCGCGATAGGTGTCACCAGCATCGGTGGTTGCGAGTGCGTGCGTGTCGCTTTGTGCGAGCGAGGTGAGTGCCACGTTCTCGTTGAGTTCGACTCCAGTTGATCGAGTGAGTTCGACGAGAGCAGCATCAAGATCGCGGCGCCGGCTTACGGCCGCATACACGCCGCCATCTCGCGGCATCGGAAAGACAACTTCGCGTCCGCTTGGCGAACGGACGACAACATCATCGACGTTGATCCACGAGGACACCATTGCCGGATCAAGACCAAGCGAGTCGAGTTCGCGAAGAGCTGATGTCGTGAGTCCGTCACCGCAAATTTTGTCTCGCGGGAATGTTGCTTTGTCGATGACGACAACAGAAACGCCTGCACGGTTGAGCGTGATCGCTGCTGCGCAACCTGCTGGTCCGGCTCCGACAATGAGAACGTCAACTTCGCGCACAGCGGTTGGCGCAGAGTTCTCGGTAGAAAGTTCAGGCGCCATCGCCCGCAGGCTAATTGCTCTCTGGTTGCGGGCCGAAGCCGGGACGCACTTCTCCGGGCTCGAGTGGTCGCATCATGAGGTCAAGTGCGAGCCAGATGGTTTTTGAAAAGGGAAAGAACGCAAGTGGCAGGAGGCCGGCAACTGCAACCGCAGCGATGATGATCGCCACGATCGGGGGAGTTGGCCAGAAGGCGAGGAAGCCAACGAGCAACACAATGAGAAGCGCGCCGAAACTCACGATCGTGTTGATGCCGAGATCGCCGGTCCAGTGACCTTCGATTCGTTCAAACTTCAAATCACATTTCGGGCAACGTTCGAGCATGCTGAACCAGCGGCGGAACAGATGGCCTTGTCCGCACACAGGGCAATGCTTCATGCATCCACGCAGAAAGATGCGTTTGTTCGGCGACATTCTTAGAACCACATCTCCGGATCGATGTGGGTGATGTCGAGTGGTTCCGGTGGAAGGGTTCCGGCAACGAGATCGGGAAGAAATTCGCGAAGACGTCGGGGGAGGACCTGCACATCGGACTCCAACAGTTCATCGAGTCCCCACCAGTGATGGCCCCCAAAGGCCATCGCTTCAAACGCTTCTAACCCGCCGGGTTTGCGGGTCGACAGATCAATCCGATCGGTCCAAGCGACATGCACGTGTTCGTGTTGATCAAATTTCCAGCCCGCAAAGGTGAACTTGGAATGTTGTGTCCAGACACATGGTCCGATTTCCGCTTCCACGATTCCGGTTTCTTCAAAGAGTTCGCGACGCGCGGCTTCGGCGCTCGACTCTCCGTGTTCAATGCCGCCGCCGGGAATTTCCCACCATTGACCTTTCGAGGCGTCGGCAGGATCGCGAGCTTCGAGGAGAAGGATGTGACCGTGTTGGTCGAGCACGCCGCGGTGAGCGAAACACCCACAAAACTCGGTGCCTGCGTGTCGAGAGTCAACACGGTGGGAGACACTTCGGAGTATCCGGATTCTTCGATTAGGTCACCAGTCGCCGCGTTATAGAGCGAGTAGTCGATAGACAAAATGTCACCATCGGCAACCTCGGGTCCATCACCTTCGATAACGACGAGGCGCTGCGTGAGGACCGCTGACACGGGAGCGTCAAAAGTGACTTCAGGCGCATCACCAAACTCACCAAGAATTTCAATTGATTCCACCTCTGCACCGCTGGGGGAACACCCATCAGCGGTGGCAAGTGTCTCCTCGGCACTGTCGTCGGGAGCGTCCGAAGCGCAGCCTGCCAGAACAAGAGTGACCGCCAGGCCTGCGGCAGCACGGAGGGAACGCTTCACGAGAAGCCTTTCGATGAGGTCAGAGCAACCCGCCTATCCTGACAGGTCGACGCTATGCAATCAATGTGGAGCGGAGGACTCCGTGTGAGGTTCGTGGTGGACGGGGAAATTCACCGAATTTGCGATGAAGCACAACTGATTCGCGCGAAGATGCAGCGCAGGAATCTGGCTCAGATCACCCGCTGACACCTGAATTCTCGGCCGAAGGGTTACCTCCGTAATCTGCCCTGAGCCATCTGGTCTGGTCTCGAGCACCCCCGAGGCCTGATCTTCATAGGACTCCACGACGACTCCCGCCGCCTGTGCGACATGGAGAAAGCTCAACATGTGGCACTGGGACAGTGCCGCAATCAGCAACTCCTCAGGGTTCCACCTGGTGACATCACCATGAAACGCCTTATCGGAGGAGCCTTGAATCTCAGGCTTTCCCGAAGCCCTAATGACATGGGCTCTGGAGTAGGCCTTGTAATCGCTCGTGCCACTTCCCTGGTTACCCACCCACAGGGTTTCAAGCTGAAAGTCATGGCGCCTCATAGTTCCACTCTAGGCGTCTGCCACCCGGGAATCACAGGGTTCCAGGTCTACACTGAGGGGCTATGACAGACACGCTTTCACAGGCTCCCGCGTCCAGCACCTCTGCGCGGATTATCACCGAGATTCCTGGTCCTCGCTCCAAGGAACTCCACGAACGTCGCGTCAAGGCCGTCAGCGCGGGCGTTGCCGCGACTTTCCCGATTTACGCCGCTTCAGCCCACGACGCCATCATCGAAGATGTCGATGGCAACCGTTTCATCGATTTCACCGGCGGTATCGGTGTGATGACCATTGGCCACACCAACGATGCAGTCGTCTCCGCAGTGTCACACCAGGCCTCTCAAGTGACCCACACTCTCTTCGCAGTTGCCGGCTATGAGCCCTATATCGAGGTGTGTGAGCTGCTCGCGAAACACACCCCGGGAAACT
>JALQSZ010000178.1 GCA_023264135.1 Acidimicrobiales bacterium | reverse complement strand
GTACAACATCGAGACCGATCACGATGTCTTCGATCTTGCCGTAACGATTCGAAAGTTGTCCCGCACCTCGACAGGCCAACCACCCGCCAACAGTCGACAACGCAATTGATTGTGGCCAGTGACCCACGGTGAGTCCGTAGTCCGATTGCAGTTCATCTTCGAACACGTCGCCGAACATGCCGGCTCCGACGTCGACGATCCCCGAAACGGTGTCGACGGAACGAATGCCCGATAGTCCGCAGAGGTCGAGCACAACACCACCGAAAAGCGGGACCGATCCACCAACCACGCCGCTGCGTCCCGCAGCCGCGGTAACGGGAATCGATTTCTCGTTGCAGAGTCGCAGCACTGCGGAGACTTGTTCGACATCGGTGGGTGACACCACGACTGCAGCGATTTGCCCGATTTCGGCGTTGGCGGCTCTGGTCATGATGAGCGGCCACCAGTCGCGACTGGCTTCGACGCGATCGCTTGTGGCGACGGAGACCGAAGCGCCAGTTGCGCTCAAAGCCGCAAGCGTCGAATCATCAATGGTGACGACTGGCGTTGTGAAATGGGCCCGAGCGTTTGAAGCATCGAGATCAATAGGTGGGGTCGGGTGCGCAGGCATTAGTTGACGATCGCGGTGAGTTCTTCAGCGATGCGCGCTTGATAATCGGCAACTTGTTTCGCTTGTTCCATTTCATCCCATCCGAGTTCTGGGCCAATGAGTGCCGCAACAGCGACTGCCGCATCGGCAGACGCATCTCGAGTTTGAAGTCGAGCGCGAGTGCGACGGCTCAGGATGTCGTCGACGGTGGTTGCCATCTCGTAACGCACTGCGAAAATTGCTTCTGCCCGCAAGTAGGGAAGCCCAGGTACGAGAAGCTCCGCGAGATTTGGATCGGATTCAGCGATGGCGAGCACCGTGGTCGCATCAGAGCCATAGCGATTGGCCAATCGACGTACTTCGTCTCCGCCCAGCGGTGAAAGGACGTCGGCCGCTTCCATCAATTCTTCGTAGCCATTGGCACCTTGAAGCTTGAGGTGTTTGGTCTTGCTTCGGCGTCGAAGTTTTGTGACTCGGTCGGCGCCGAGAACATGCGACAGCACTTCGTCGATGGTGTCGGCGGCCATTTCACGGTAGGTCGTGAGTTTGCCGCCGGTGATCGTGACAACGCCGGAGTCGGAGCGTCGAACTTTGTGTCGACGTGAGAGATCGGCGGTGCGGCCGGAAGCTTCCGGGTCGGCAACGAGCGGGCGCAGTCCGGCCCATGTGCCGAGAATGTCGTCGGTGGTGACGGTTTCGGTGATCGAACCATTCAGTGCTCGCAACAAATACTCAACGTCGTCTTCGTTGCACTGGGGATCGTCGATCGGTCCGGCGTAATCGGTGTCGGTCGTTCCGACAAACGTGAACTGTCCCCACGGCACAACAAATACCGATCGTTTATCGCCAGGAACGGGAATGACTGCTGCAACGGTGTTGCGCACTTTCGACCACGGCACGGTGATGTGCACACCCTTTGCCGGGCGAATCGAGTGGGGGTGCTCGTTTTCGTCGAGGGCGCGAATGTCGTCGGACCAAACTCCGGCAGCATTGACGACGGCTTTGGTGGAAACAGTGAAGGTGCGACCGTCGGCATTGACGACAACGCCGTTCACGTTTCCGTTTGCATCTTTGTGGAGTTCAACAACTTCAGTTCGGTTGACAATCGTTGCGCCGAATTTGAGTGCAGCAGTTCGAGCAACCGTGACAACGAGGCGAGCATCGTCGGCTTCGGCGTCGTAATAGAGGTACGACGGCATCAACTTGTCGGCCGGAAGAGTGGGGAACCATTCGAGTGCTTGCTTTTTCGAAACGCGTTTGTGCATCTTGCCGATACGGAGCCCGCCAGTGAGGTCGTACATCCACATGGCGCTGCCCATCGCCCGGGCGAGCTTCCGATTGACAACACCCTTGGAAGAAAAGATGGGGATGAGAAACGGCAACACCTTCACAAGATGCGGTGCATTGCGGCGAAGGATCTGTCGTTCGGCAAGTGCTTCGTAGACAAGTCGAACATCGCCCTGTTGGAGATACCGAATGCCGCCGTGAACGAGTTTCGAGGACTTCGATGACGTGCCGGAAGCGAAGTCTTCGCGCTCGATGAGGGCGACTCGGAGCCCACGGGATGCCGCATCGAGGGCGCAGCCGACGCCTGTGATTCCGCCCCCGATCACCACGATGTCGAAGTCAGTAGATTCCAAGCGGCGCAAGGCGTCAGAACGGGTGAAGGCAGAAGAGATCATTGTGGCGAGCCTAGAACGGACCAACTCCGAACGCCCGATCGCCTGACCTGCGGAAACGGCGATGCGATGCAGCGTCGTATTCGGTTTGTGTCATCGGGCAGAGGGGGTCAATACTCCTCTTTCCCTATTCGCCCGCTCCGCAGGAGCCGTTCTGCCCCAATGAACCACACCTGGCACAACTTGGCCGCCTGCACGGGTATCGATCCTGAGATCTTCTTTCCTGACCCCGAAGACGATGCTGACGCCATTCCGGCAAAGCTCGTTTGCGGAGAATGCGATGTCCGCGAGGCCTGTCTTGAACACGCACTCGCGGTGCGAGAGAAGGACGGCATCTGGGGTGGCGCGACCGAACGTGAACGTCGGCGAATGATTCGCCAACGTCGTCGGACAGCCTGATCATGGAATGGCCGGCAGTCCTTTCGACGCTTGTCGCCGGCACTGATCTCACTGCGGCGCAGGCAGGCGACGCGTTGCGCGAAATTCTCGCCGGCAACGCATCCGACGCGCAGATCGCCGCGTTTCTCATCGCACTGCGCATGAAGGGCGAGTCGATTACCGAGGTGTCGGCCATGGTCGACGCAATGCTCGAGTCGGCTGCACCTATCGATCTTCCGCCTGGACCCGACGCCATCGACATTGTTGGAACTGGTGGTGCGCCGAGTCGACGTGCGCATGCGTTGAATGTCTCGACAATGTCGAGTTTCGTTGCTGCCGGAGCCGGAGCTCGTGTCGTGAAACACGGCAATCGCAAAGCTTCGTCAACATCAGGTTCTTTTGATCTTCTGGAGGTGCTCGGCGTACCACTTGAACTCGATGGTCCTGGCGTCGCGAAATGTGTTGCTGAAGCTGGCATCGGTTTCTGTTTCGCTCGTTCATTCCATCCCGCGATGCGCCACGCCGGTCCTGTTCGCACGCAGCTTGGTGTGCCGACGGTCTTTAACTTTCTCGGACCTCTTTCCCATCCAGCACGAGTGCAGCGTCAAGTAATCGGCGTAAGTGATCCCCGCATCGCGCCAATCGTCGTTGGCGTTCTGCAGGAACGCGGTGCGCCGCGGGCGCTCGTTGTCACTGGCGACGATGGCATGGATGAGTTCACGACCACGACGACCAGCACCGTGTACGAACTTCGTGATGGCGCAGTCACCACCTCAACCTTCGACCCACGCGACGTCGGTCTTTCACTCGTTTCGGTTGAGGCGATCGCTGGCGGAGGCCCCGAAGTCAACGCGGAGATCGCACGACGCGTGTTCGCTGGGGAACAAAGCGCCTATCGAGACATTGTGTGCCTCAATGCTGCGGCCGGTCTCTTCGTTGCCGGTGTTGTTGACGACATCGGAACTGGCCTTGAAAAGGCGTCGATCTCAATCGACTCGGGCGCGGCTGCAGGTGTGCTTGATCGACTGATCAGCGCCGCGAACGACGCGACGAAGTAACAAGGTCGCTGTCATCCACTGCGAGTCCTTTTCTCGGAGCAAACGAAGGCAACGCCGGCAACGTTGAGGTGAGCATCCCGTCGCAATGATCGAGGGTGAGCGTCGGTGCGTTCTTGTCGAGCCACGAAGCGATGCAGCCAAGTTCATCGGCACGTTCTTTTTCTAACGGTGGGAGCGGTTCTA
>JALQSZ010000177.1 GCA_023264135.1 Acidimicrobiales bacterium | reverse complement strand
ACATGTGGCGTCGGCCCTCGGAGCAATCGTCGAATTGCACACATACCTTCAGTCGTTCGTCGATGTGGTCGAGCGGCGGCGTGGAATGGGTTCGAGTCACCGTCACGTGGGGCGTTGAATGGACATCGAGCGAGCTCGGTGGGGAACCGCTCGGCACGGTGACTCGAACTGCGGAGTTTCCCGTGCGGGTTGTCGAAGCGCAGGCGCTTGTGCGCTGAGAATCTCGAAGCGAGCCGGTAGGGTCGCTTCCCATGTCAGAGCCTCTGGTCGCAATTGAACGCAAAGACAACGGCGTTGCGGTACTCCGCTTGCAGAACGGCAAGGTCAATTCCTTGTCCTCGCAGGTGTTGCGTGAACTTCGCGCCGCAGCAGAAGCGCTCACTGCAGATCCACCTGGAGCGGTTGTCGTTCTTGGGAGCGACCGCATTTTTGCGGCAGGAGCCGATATCTCTGAATTCGCCGGGCCCGACGAAGCTCGGGTGATTGGTCGCCTCTTTCTTGAGGCCCTCAATGCCGTCGCTGCGATTCCTCGTGTCGTGATTGCGGCAATCGCCGGTCCGGCGCTTGGCGGTGGGTGTGAACTCGCGTTGGCCTGTGATCTGCGGGTGTGTTCAACCAGCGCAAAGTTTGGTCAGCCCGAAATTCTTCTCGGCATCATCCCTGGCGGGGGAGGAACACAACGGTTGACGCGTCTTGTTGGTCCATCGCGGGCCAAGGACCTCATTCTCAGCGGACGTCAGGTTCGTGCCGAAGAAGCGCTGCGTATGGGACTTGCCGACGAGATTGTCGAGCCCGATGAACTTGAACAGCGCGCGATGGATCTCGCAACAACGTTTGCTGCTGGCCCGGTGCAAGCGCACGCAATCGCGAAACGTGTGATCGACGCTGGGCTCGAAGGATCGCTCGCCGACGGACTTGAACTTGAACAAGACGCATTCGTCGAAGTGTTTGCAACGGAGGATGCTCGCATCGGTGTTGCGTCATTCCTCGAGAACGGCCCTGGGAAAGCGCAGTTCATCGGTCGATGAAGACGTGCGGTCGTCATTTCAGATTTGAAACAGTTGGTCAACGATGACGCAACCGATGTCGACCTGTTATCGACACCCAAACAATCGTGCGGGTGTGAGTTGCCAACGTTGCAACCGACCTATTTGCGGCTCATGCATGACCCCTGCCTCGGTTGGCTTTCAGTGTCCCGAGTGCATCAAAGGTGCGGCAAAGAAATCACCCGTCGTTCGATTCAGTGAATTGCGCGCTGGCCGACCGATCGTCACCGAAGTGCTCATTGCTCTCAACGTTGTTGGTCTCATCGCGATCGTTGCCACTGGTGGTTCGCTGTTCAACGGCGGTGGAACGGCAACTGAACGAGGGATGACGCTTGGTCAAGGTGCGATGTGGACCTCGCTTTCGCCAAGTCGAGGAATCGTTCAATTGATAGGCGTGGCGCACGGTGAATGGTGGCGAATCGTCACCGGAGGTTTTCTGCACTCGGGACTTCTGCATTTCGGCATGAACATGTTGCTGTTGTGGCTTCTGGGAAAGCAGCTCGAACCACTGCTCGGACGAGCGCGATTTGCAGCGCTGTATGTCGCGTGTCTTGTTGGCGGTTCATTCGGTGCACTTCTTGTTTCGCCAACGGTCGGAACTGTTGGCGCATCAGGTGCTGTCTTCGGCCTGATGGGTGCAGCAGTTGTGGCTCAACGCCGATCGGGAATCAACGTTTGGCGAAACGGCATCGGTGGCCTCGTCGTCATCAACCTGCTCTTGACCTTTGCCGTTCCGGGCATTGCGGTGGGCGCGCACATCGGTGGACTCGTGATCGGCGTTGTTGTTGGTGCACTGGTGTTTGCGCTCGACAGCGCCGTGCGAAGCCCGTGGGCAGGAACCGCGGCGTGTGTTGCGATTACCGCTGCATTGTGGATTGGCTGCCTGATGGCGGCGTCACGAGTCGTGAACTGACCGATTCGTTTCGACGATCGCTTTCAGTTCCTTCAGGTTTCGTTTCCAAATCAACTTGAGGACCTGGCCACCGACGACCGCGCCGATTGGTCCTCCCATCCACCATGGAAACCGAAGCGATTCTTTCCATTGAAAGCCCGCTCGATGTTCGCCAATGGGAAAGATCGTGAATGCGCCAGTACCGGTGACCATGCCGACGTGACGAACGCCGATTGTGGTGCCGTCTTCCCACTCAGTGATTTCCATTTTGTCGGTGAGACGAAAAGGTCCGACTTTGGTGTCGCAATCAAACGTCGTGCCCACCCCCGACGTGCTTTCCGACGTGAAGCGAATGGCAACCGCATCGTGCATCCAGTCAACGTGGTCGCCAACATTTTCAACAACGCCCCAAACATCGCTGGGAGTTGCGTCGATAACGGTGCTGACCCGGATGGTTGCCATGGCAACAGCGTAGAGAGCAGTTAGGAAAATCGCTCGGTCGGGGCGTAGATCGAAATGTGGGCAGTGCTTTCCTCGCGAAATGCTGCACCCGACCAGTCGTTCCAGCGTTCGACAAGTACGAGACCGGCCGATTGCGCTGCCGAGTCAAGGAGATCGGGCCCGCAGAGGAGCACTGACCAAGGTCGAGTCACGACCGAGTTCGCTCGAACCTCGATGTGCCGACCGTGAAGCCGCGACGTAGAAGCGTCGAACGTCGTTTCGATGAACACCGCGGCATCGGAATCGACGCGAGCTGGTGTGAGTGAGCGAAGTGGAATTTCAGAGTGGTCGATTGGTACAACCGCTTCAATCACGACGAGTCCGTCGGCGCGCAGATGCTCGCGACTTTCTCGAAGGCAGTCGACGATGGCGTCGATGTCGGGGAGATTGAGCAAAGTGTTGAACGCGCAGAACACCAAGGAAAACTCTTCAGAGATAGTTGCTGCTTCGAGCGTTGCCGAGACCTTGGCCATATCTCCACAGAGAGGAAGAACGGTTTCGTTCGGGTCGGCGGCACGGAGATGGGTGAGCATTTCTTCGGATGCGTCGAGTCCCACGACGTGAAGGCCGAACGCTGCCAAGGGAAGCGCGAGTCGGCCAGTGCCGACACCGAGTTCGAGGACGGGACCGTTGCCGGCAAGGCGTCGAAGTGCAGCAACGGCGCCATCGGTATCGAACGAGGAGGCGTACCAGTCGTCGTAGACATCGGCGAAGGATCGACCGTAGGTGCTTGGGTCGCTTCCGGGGTCGGTGGTCACCAGAGAAGTCTGCCCGTGATTGCACAGTCAGTCCGCCGGTACCCTTACGCAGATGACGTCGTATCTCGATCACGCAGCGACAGGACCCATGCGTCCTGAGGCGATCGAGGCGATGTTGCCGTTCCTTTCCGATCGATTCGCGAATCCGTCGGGCGCGCACCGGTTTGCTCGCGACGCTCGCCGCGCAGTTGACGATGCCCGAGAAGAGTTGGCGCACCTCGTTGGCGCCGAAGCTGGCGACATCATCTTCACCAGTGGTGGTACGGAATCGGACAACCTCGCCATCTTCGGTCTCGGCTCCGGCGATGGGGTTCCGGTATGCAGTGCCGTTGAACATCACGCCGTTCTCGACCCAGTCGAAGCGCTCGGCGGTCGAGTGGTCGGCGTCAATCGAAATGGCGAGATCGATCCCGCTGAACTTCGCCGAGTCCTGGCCGAAGGGCCAGTACGCGTCGTTTCACTCATGGTCGTGAACAACGAAACGGGCGTGATTTCTGATCTCGCATCGTTGGCGAAAGTTGTTCGATCTGCAGCACCCAACGCGGCATTGCATTCTGATGCGGTCCAGGCTTTTTGTTGGACCGATATCGCCGAGGTCTGTTCGGTCGTTGACTCGTTCAGTTTGAGTGCACACAAATTCGGGGGACCGAAGGGTGTCGGTGCGCTCATCGTTCGAAGCGGCATTCCGCTTGCTGCTCGTCAACTCGGCGGTGGACAAGAA
>JALQSZ010000176.1 GCA_023264135.1 Acidimicrobiales bacterium | reverse complement strand
CTGCGCCAGAGCAGGTTGATGATGGTGTCGAGGTCTTGCAGATCGGTCCGCGTTCAACAATTTGGAGCGCCGGTTCTCGAATCGCTCCGCCGGTCTACGTTCCGGCTCAAGGCAAACCTTCTGGGGCGGTCGCCGAAGTCATCGAAGGCGTTCGACTCGGCCAAACTCCTGAACTCGATGAAATCGTCACGCTCTTTGGCGCTCGTGGCCCCAATTTCGCTGCGGTGACACAACTTGCCGACGAACTTCGTGCCGAAGCAGTCGGCGACACTGTCACCTGGGTTCATAACCGCAACATCAACTACACGAACGTGTGCACGTTCAAGTGTCGGTTCTGCGGGTTCAGTAAGGGACCGCTCTCGCTCAATCTTCGCGGCACCCCGTATCTCCTCACCCTCGACGACATCGCGAATCGCACTCGCGAAGCCGCCGAACTCGGCGCAACTGAAGTGTGCTTGCAAGGCGGTATTCATCCCGATTTCGACGGTGACTATTACATCGACGTTGCTCGGGCAGTTACCGATGCCGTACCCGACATTCACGTTCACGGATTCACCGCACTTGAGGTGACCGAGGGCGCGCGTCGTCTCGAAGAGCCGCTCGATTCCTATCTCCGACGTCTCAAAGACGCGGGCCTCAAGACACTTCCGGGGACCGCAGCAGAGATCCTCGACGACGAGATTCGCGCCATCATCTGCTCCGACAAGATCAACACCGAAGAGTGGCTTGAAGCGCATCGGACCGCCCACAGCGTCGGCCTTCGGTCAAACATCACGATCATGTTCGGTTCGGTTGAACGTCCTGTTCACTGGGCGCGCCACATTGTCCGAACCCGCGACCTCCAAAGGGAAACGGGCGGTTTCACCGAATTCGTTCCGTTGCCGTTTGTCCACATGGCCACGCCGCTCTATCTCACGAACAAGGCCCGCCGGGGACCAACCTTCCGCGAGACCCTCCTCATGCACGCCGTTCCCCGTATCGCCTATCGAGGCCTCATCGACAACATTCAAACTTCGTGGGTGAAGCTCGGCACAAGTGGCGCACAGCAGGCGCTTCAAGCCGGCGCAAATGATCTTGGTGGCACCCTGATGGACGAGAACATCAGTCGGGCCGCGGGCGCCGACCATGGCCAGGGCATGGAGCCACAGGATTTCGCCGACCTCGTTGCGCCACTCGGTCGTACCGCGGAGCAGCGAACAACGCTCTACGGGCGTCTGGCTGGAGTCTGACTTAGTCGAACGTGTCGTCGGGTTCGCGCAGCAATGTGATTGCTTTTTCAACTGCGCGTCGAGCTCGTGTCAGTCGCTTCTCGTCGACGGGTAACTCGTGACCGCCGGCATCGATTGACTCGCGCAAACGAACGATTGCGAGATCAGCAAGTTCTTCGGCAATCGATTCAAGGCGTTGACGGATGTCGTCGAATTCTCCGGACATGTCGTCATCCTTACTCACCGACTGAGACAAGGCGAGCAACTAGGGTCTCGCTCGTCTTCTTTTCCGATGAACTGAATGGATGAACCGATGGCAGGGAAACGTAGCGAGATCAGTGACGACGACATCCACGAGTGGATCTCGTTTGATCTCGACGGCGAGACCTACACCTTCGATGTCACCTGGCTTACAAGCAACTGGAAGTGCATCTACGGCGAAGGTTGCCTCGGCATTGAAGAGGAACCCGACGAAAGCAAGATGTTCGGATGCTGCGTCCATGGCGCACATTTCTCCGACAAAGACGACCGCAAACGCGTCGCCGAGGTCTACCCGCGACTTCGAGACGACGAATGGCAGTTCAAGGCTGTCGCTGCCGAACTCGGCGGACCGATCCACAAAGACCACGGCGACTGGGTGACCCGGCGCCACGAAGGTGCCTGCATCTTCCTCAATCGGCCCGACTTTGCCGGCGGTGCAGGTTGTGCGTTCCACACAGCGGCCCAATCACGGGGCGAGAACTTCATTGATTGGAAGCCCGAAGTGTGCTGGCAGGTACCCATCCGCCTCGATTTCCACATCGATGACAATGAGTACGAAACCAACATCTTGCGTGAGTGGAAGCGTCGCGACTGGGGCGAAGGCGGCGACGACTTCCACTGGTGGTGCACCGAGGATCCCCGCGCCTTTGTCGGCGATGTCCCTGTCTATGTCTCAAGCAAGGACGAGATCGTCGGTCTCGTCGGACAAGGCGCGTATGACCGCATCGTTGAAATCATCGAACAGCGCGGCACACAGGTCTTCCTGCCGCATCCTTCACTGAAGCGTTCGCCGGCAAGCGCCGAGTGATCGTTATTTCTTGCTGAGTCGTCGGCGATCGGCTTCTTTAAGAATCCGCTTACGCAAACGGAGTGACTGAGGAGTCACTTCAACGAGCTCGTCGTCGCCAATAAACTCAATCGCGTTTTCAAGAGTGACTTCGCGTGGCGGAACCAACTTGATGGCTTCGTCGGCAGAGTGTGTACGAATATTCGTCTTCTGCTTTTCACGCACGATGTTGATCATCATGTCGTCACTGCGAGAATTTTCGCCAACGATCATGCCTTCGTACACCGCTTCGCCAGACCCGATGAACATCTCGCCACGTTCCTGAAGGTTTCCGATTGCGTAGCCGGTTGATGTGCCTTCGCGATCGGAGATCATTGCGCCGCCCTTACGGGTGGGCAGCTCGCCGACCCAGGCCACCCAGCCGGCATTGTGCTGATGCATAAGTGCTGTGCCACGCGTAGCGGTAAGAAGTTGTGAGCGGAAACCGATAAGACCGCGTGCTGGGGCTTCGACGGTAACGATGGTTCGACCAGTGTCGCCGGGGCGAAGGTCGGTGACGCGGCCCTTACGGGGTGCAAGAGCTTGGGTCACGGTGCCGACGTGCTCGTCGGGAACATCGATGACCGCGCGTTCGAGTGGCTCATGTTTGGCGCCGTCGATGTCTTTCACGATGACCTCGGGACGACTCACCTGGAGTTCGTAGCCTTCACGGCGCATCGTTTCGATGAGAACAGCAAGCTGAAGTTCACCACGACCCGAGACTTCGATGATGTCGGGAGACTCGGTGGGTTCGACCTTGATCGACACGTTGCCGAGAATTTCTCGGTCGAGACGATCGCGAAGATGGCGTGAGGTGAGGAACTGACCCTCCTTGCCGGCCAGCGGCGAGGTGTTCACACCAAAGGTCATTCGGAGAACGGGTTCGTCCACCGTGAGACGTGGCAGCGGCACCGGATTGATCGGATCTGCGAGCGTGTCGCCGATTTCAACCTCGGGGAAGCCAGCAACGATAAAGAGATCGCCAGCACGGATGGCATCGACTTCGAGACGTCCGATACCGGAGAAGGACATGAGCTGCGTGAGCTTGCGCCGAAGCGGATTCTGGCCTTCATCTTCTTCACAGAGCGCAACTTGTTCGCCTCGGCGAAGCGTTCCCTGAACGACACGACCAATTGCGAGGCGACCGAGATATTCCGAGGCATCGAGATTGGTCACGATCGCCTGAACCGGCGCATCGGGATCACCGCTTGGGGCGGGAATGGTGTCGACGATTGCTTGGAAGAGCGGCGTGAGGTCGTCGTCTTCGCCAGGCATGCCGATACCAGAGACCGCTTTCCCGTCTCGGGCGATTGCGGAGATGATCGGAAATTCAATGGCGTTTTCGTCGGCGTCGAGATCGAGGAACAACTGATAGATCTCGTCGAGGACTTCCTCGGGCCGAGCATCTTGGCGATCGACCTTGTTGATCACGACCACGGTCGGCAGGCCCAGACCAAGCGCCTTGGAGAGCACGTACCGGGTTTGCGGGAGTGGGCCTTCAGCGGCGTCGACGAGAAGGATCACACCGTCGACCATCGACAGTGCTCGTTCCACCTCGCCACCGAAATCGGAGTGGCCTGGAGTGTCGACAAGGTTGATCTGGATGTCGTTCCAGGTGACCGATGC
>JALQSZ010000175.1 GCA_023264135.1 Acidimicrobiales bacterium | reverse complement strand
CGGCGAGTTCCGCCACAAGCGCTTGGACGCCGCTTGGATCGGAAGCAATTGGGGTGTTCTGGTGGTACACGACGACGGGGAACTCGGCGCCGAGTTGAGGGAAGTCGGTACGAAGCTCGGCCCGCACCTTTTCCGCGGGAGTGCCCTTGGCATCCCATCCAGCTCCTGAAAGCGCTCCAGTGAGCGAGAGGGCGAGTGGGGCCGCCGCAATCGTGACCACCAGCCAGATGGCGATGACGATTCGACGGTGCTTGGCCATCGATGCTGCGAGGCGGGAAAAAAGCGCTCGCTCGTCGGGGTCATGCGACGGCTCGTGGCTTGCGGGAATGGATTCGGTGGTACTCACGGCTTCTCCTACGGCAGTTGCGATGTCGGTACCATACCCCCTAGGGTATCAACATGCAAACACCGGAGCCTTCTGATCCGCGATCCTTCTGGGAGTCGCGCTACCGATCGGCGAAAATCGAAGAAGTGAGTTGGTATGAACCGGTCCCGCATCTCTCACTTGCCTTGCTTGAAATTGGAGAGGCCGAACCTTCCGATCCCGTCATCGACATTGGCGGAGGCGCATCAACTCTCGCTGAGGCCCTTACGACTCGTGGTTTCACCGATGTCACCGTGCTTGATGCGTCCGAGGAGGCATTGCGAGTTGCTCAGGATCGGTGGCCGACGTCTGCCGATGTGACATGGAGAGTTGCCGATCTTTTGCAGTGGCAGCCGGATCGGACTTGGAAGTATTGGCATGACCGCGCGGTCTTCCACTTTCTCACCGACTCCAGCGACCGCGAAACCTATCGAAAGCTCCTTCGTCAGGCGGTGCAAATTGGAGGCGTAGTAGCGATCGCGACATTTTCCGAGGACGGTCCAACGATGTGTTCGGATCTGACAGTCGAGCGTTACAGCACCGAACAACTCGTTGCTGAAATGGGTCCCGGCTTTGTTCTGATTTCATCGGGACATTACGTGCATCACACTCCATCCGACGCGAAACAACCGCTTAGCTGGGCAGTCATGCGTCGGACTTCTTGACAACGCCGTGGATCTACAGGATCGCGTTGATCGATCGACCAGCGGTATAGAGCGCCACGACTACAAGTAGGTAGACAAACCAGATTTGTAGAACTTTGGGATCTCGAGTGCTGGCTAAGCGCGTGCCGACACCAAGACCAAGGAGGCTCGAAATCAGGAAGGGAACGATGACTGCCCATTCGATGCTTCCGCTCTGAACTCGAGAGCCAAGTGCTGTTGCTGAATTGATAGCGATCACGAGCAACGACGTGCCCACCGCCTCTGGCATGGTGAAGCCAAGTGCCAAGACGAGAGCCGGAACGATGATGAATCCACCACCGACTCCAAAGAAACCGGTGAGTAGACCGACGAGGGTGCCAGCGATCGCAACTTTTAGGACGGTCACGGGGGTGAATCGAATCAAGGTGACGGTATGCGTTGCGGCAGCGGAAACCGAAACTGCCTCTGGGTCAGCGAACTCGGGCATGAGAAGGTCAACTTCGGCAAGCTCTTCGACGGGACCGACTGAAGCCGCGCGCGTGCGACGCCACATCGCAAATGCGGCAATCAACATGAGTCCGGAAAAGGCGAGGAGAAGGACGTCGGGATCGACGGCCTTGTTCCATCGCGAACCGAGTAGTGAACCACCAACGCCAGTGAGGCCAAAGACGGTACCGGCAAGCAGCCGAACACGACCGGCGCGCCAATGCGGAATGATCCCAATGATTGCAGTGATTCCAACCAAGATGAGCGATGTTGTTGTGGCTTGTTTCGAGGTTTGCCCAGCGCCGTACACCAATGCGGGGACAGCCAAAATCGAACCGCCCCCTCCCAGCGCGCCAAGTGACAGTCCAATAAGGAAGCCAAGTGGCGACGCTAGAAGGGCGCGGACGTTGATCACGTCAGATCACAGATCCGACTGAATCGGCAGACGTCACGACCGGAAGCCCGGCCTTCTCCCACACCTGCATGCCGCCAGTCATGTTCACGGCATCAATGCCGTGATTGATCAGCCACGCGGTGACCTTGCCCGAACGATTGCCAGACCGACAGATCACGACGATGCGGCGTCCATCACGGAACTCCTCGAGGTGGTCGGGAAGATCGCGCATCGCAATGTGCACAGCGGCGGGTGCGTGACCCGCTTCCCACTCATCGTCTTCGCGCACGTCGAGCCAAAGCGCGTCGGCGTCGGCCGCTGCCGTTGCAACCTCGACTGCGGGGAGCGTTGCCGGAATGTTGCCGGTCGACCATGCGGTGTAGCCGCCAATGAGATCGGAAACGTCAGTGAATCCGTGTGAACGCAAGAGACTCGAAGCGATTGCCGAGCGGTAGCCGCCGGCACAGAAAACAACCGTTGGCGCGTCGGGATCAAGCTGGTCTTTCTCGTGCAGCAGCGACGGAAGACTTATGAATCGCGCACCGGGAACGGAACCAAGCGCCACCTCACCGGGATTCCGAACATCGATCAGCACAAGGTCCTTGACCGAAGCGATGCGCTCGGCGAGGTCGTCAACCGATAACCGCGAAAGTTGCTCAACGTGACTGGGGTTGGAAACAAACGCCGCGATGGGATCGGCCAACGCACCAATGACATTGTCGAAACCAATGCGAGCGAGTCGCATCTTTGCTTCGGGTTCGTGACCGGGATCGGTGACAAGGATGATCGGTGTACCCGGCTCCATTACTTCACCGGTGTATTCGGCAAATCTTCCGCCGAGTCCGATATTGATCGAACCACGCAGATGGCCTTGCGCGAAGGCGAGGTCGTCACGGGAATCAATGACGACGGCGCCGCCGGCCTGATGCTTGAGAACCGTTTCGAGATCGATGCTCTTGACGGTCACATCGTGATCAAGAAGCGCCCGTGTTTCGCGATTCTTGTTCGCGGCAAAGGCGAAATAGAGCGGCGCAACTGATTGTCCCTGGGTGACAACGTCGACAAAATCCTCAGCGACCATTGGCTGCAGGGCGTAATTCATTCGCCGCTGTTCACCGATTGTTGAAACGGTTTCTGTCGACAGATTCTTTCCACAGGCCGAACCGGCTCCGTGAGCGGGATAGACCTTTGTCTCGTCAGGAAGCGTCAGCAATTTGTCGTGCAACGAACGGTAGAGCTGGAATCCAAGTTCCTCTGCAGTGACGCCGACTGATGCGAGAAGGTCAGGTCGACCAACGTCTCCAATGAACAACGTGTCGCCAGTGAGTACTGCTTCGGGCGTGTTGTTGGGGCCGTCGGGTCGAACAACGATGCAAATTGATTCGGGTGTGTGCCCCGGTGTTTCGAGAATTTCCAAATCCACGAGACCGAGGCTGATTCGCTCGCCATTGGAGTAGGTCTCAATAGGAAATCCAACACGACCAGCTGCAGCTGCGCCATAGACGATTTCGGCATCGGTGCGAGCGGCGAGTTCAAGATGGCCAGAGAGAAAGTCAGCATGGAAATGCGTCTCGATGACCTTCGTGATCGTGAAGCCATGCAGTTCAGCATCGGCGAGATAGAGGTTCACATCACGCTGAGGATCAACGATGACCGCACGATGCGTGGTTTCATCGGCGATGAGGTAGCTCGCGTGTGACAAACAGTCGAGGTAGTACTGCTTGAGAAACATTGGGCGCTCCATTTACTCGGGGCTTGCGTTGTCGTGATTTCATGATACCCTATGGGGTATGTGCAGACAAACAACGTGTAAGAAATGTGGGCGGCCATCGTGGGCTGGATGTGGTGCGCACGTGGAACAGGTGCTTGGCAATGTGCCCAAGGCTGATCGGTGTCAGTGCAACGCCAAGAGCGGCGTGAGCGGTTCGAAGCGCACGACGCCGAAAAAGGACAAGGTCGCCGTTGCCGCAACTCCAGAAAAGAAGCGCTGGTTCCGGCGAGGAGTCAGCTCCCACCGCGAGCAATGTGGGAAGAGCGCTA
>JALQSZ010000174.1 GCA_023264135.1 Acidimicrobiales bacterium | reverse complement strand
CATGACGGAACGGGACGATGTCGCGAGCGAAACCGCTGCTCGCGCGTTGCTTCCCTTCCTCGATGACGAAGCTCGATTCGGGATCGAGGATCTCGCAAAGTATTCGGGCATCGACACCGAACCGCTGCTTGATTTCTGGCGTGCCCTTGGTTTTCCGGTTCCCCGACCGGGCGAGCAATTGTTCACCGACGGCGATGTCGAGATGCTCTCCACCATCGTTGGCTTGATCGCCGACGGTTCGGTGGAACAAGAAACTGCTCGGCAATTTGCACGAGTGATCGGTACGTCGCTCGAACGCATAGCCGCCGCCCAGATCGACGTGTGGTTGCGTACCGCAGAAGAAGACACACAAGCGCAGGTTCCCGACGAAGAAGCAACAGCGCGGTCACTCGAAGTCGCCGCGTTGATCCCACACATTCTCGAACTCGTCTGGCGTCGTCGCTTGATGGCAGAGGCTCGCCGGCGTCTGACAATGGTCGGCAACGACGAAGCATCAGTCGACGTGTGTGTCGGTTTCGCAGATCTTGTTGGATTCACTTCGCAGACGCAGCAATTAGCAACCTCGTCATTGGCCGAAGTTGTTCGTCGATTCGAATCAATCGCCTACGACGTCATCCCCGCGTTTGGCGGACGAGTCGTGAAGATGATTGGCGACGAAGTCATGTTTGTGAATGACGACGTCGAAAGTAGTTGTCGAACAGCGCTTGAACTTGCTCGTCGGTATCGCGAAGACGAAGAACTTTCCGATGTGCGCGTTGGTCTTGCTCGCGGACCAGTTCTCGATCTCGATGGCGACGTCTACGGCGCAACAGTGAATTTGGCGAGCCGAATCGTGAGTGTTGCGTATCCCGGTTCGGTCGTAATTTCGGAAGAGCTTCACGAAGCAGTGGAAAGCGATGAAACGTTCACGTTTACGTCGTTGCGCACGCATTATCTAAAAGGCATCGGGCGAGTTCCGTTATGGCGCATGCGTCTCGCAGGCGACGACATCGACGGGCCGTATCGAACAGCACGTATTGATCGATCAGAACGTCGACGCTTTCTGCAGCGCAATTGGGAAGAACGCAATCGTGAAATCCAAGAACGCAGTGGCGGATCATTTGCTGCTGCACTTGGTGGTGATGTCGAGTCACTTCCTGGTCGATTGCCTGAGGTGCTCGCCGGAACTGCTTCGCCCGAAACCATTCAGTCGCTTGTCGAAGATCCAACGGTCGATGAACTTGACGCACTTGCCAAAGCAGTTCTCGATGCGGACATCGATCCCGAACTGCAAGTCGATCTGCTGACCGAAATTGGTGCGGCATCCACATTGCGCGAACTTGGCGTCGAAGCCGATCGCATGGCCGCGGAAGCTGACCTCGTGGCCGAACGTCAACTTCGACAGATCGAACAAGAGACTGCTCAAGCCCTCGATGCCATCGAAGAAGAGCATCGGGCGAAAGTGGCTGAAACGATCGCACGCGCAACGGATGCATCACGTCGAGTCGATGAAGAGGCAGAACGTCGAGTGGGCGAGGTGGTGGCCGAGGCCCAGCACAAGGCCGAACAAGCAACTCGCGACGCTCGGGCGAAGGCCCGTCGATCGGCCCGTCAGCGGGCCCAGCGTCGGGGTCGAAACTGACCGCCAGACCGACGAAGGTCCCGAATCGCGAAAATTCGGCCCCTGCCCTCGCATGTGTCTCGGGTCACGTCTAAGGTTCTGCCCACGTTGGGGTGCCGTGGGGCACACCGAATCAACCCGTCGGCTGCGGCCGAAGGAGGCAGCAATTATGGAAAGGCGTGCGGGAATCCGCCGCTGGGCACCGGTAGCGGCGGCGGTTTTGGCCTTAGGCCTGATCGCCACAGCATGCGGTGGATCGAGTTCAAGCGACTCGTCCCAGAGCGGCAAGACCAGCGATGTGACCATCAAGGCATCGGGCCCACCCAAGGCTGGTGGCTCGATCAAGTTTGGTCTCGAAGCAGAAACCGATGGTTTCAATCCGACCAGTAACCGTTGGGCTATTTCGGGCTACATGGTTGGCAACGCGGTCTTCGATCCGCTTTCGGCCTACGACGCGCAGGGCAACTGGGCGCCGTACCTTGCCAAGGCGTTCACGCCGAGTGCTGACTTCAAGACCTGGACAGTCGACCTTCGTTCCGGAGTCAACTTCTCCGACGGCACGCCGGTCGATGCCGCTGCAGTCAAGGGCAGCCTCGACACGGTGAAGGCCAATGCCCTCACCGGTGCAGCGCTTGCGAACATGGCATCCATCACGGTGGTCTCGCCGACGCAGCTCACCATCACCACGACCGACGCGTGGGCATCGCTTCCCGCGGTACTTACGACGCAGGTCGGCTTCATCGTCGCCCCCGCCCAGCTCAAGGCCGAAGGTGCTGCCGCAACTCGTCAGCCGATCGGTTCTGGCCCCTTCATCCAGAAGGAATGGGTTCCGGACAATCACTGGACCGGCACCAAGAACGCCAACTACTGGCGCTCAGACGACAAGGGCAACAAGCTTCCGTACCTCGACTCGGTGGAATTCCGTCCGATCGTCGACCCGCAGAACCGAGTGAACGCACTCCTTTCTGGCGACGTGCAGATGATTCACACCACTGACTGGCCGGCGATCAACCGCCTTCAGTCCGAGGCAGCGTCGGGCAACATTCAGTTTGTTGCTGACCCGACCGAAACCGAAGAGTCCTTCCTTATGTTCAACACGCAGAAGTCACCGGTTGACGATGTGCGAGTCCGTCAGGCACTCACGCTTTGCACCGATCCTTCCGCCGTGCTTGTCGTGAACGAAACGCCGGCCGATCGTGCTGCCGACAGCCAGTTCACCAAGGACTCGCCGTGGTACTCCGACAGCGGCTTCACCACCAACGATGTGGCGAAGGGCAAGGCACTTATCGATCAGGTCAAGGCCGAAAAGGGCCCGATCACGATCAGCCTCGGCACCACGCCAGTTCCGGCCAACACCAACACCACCGCACTGCTCAAGCAGCAGTGGGAGGCATGCGGTGTCACCGTGAACACCACGACATCAGAACAGAGCAAGTTCGTTTCTGATGCGGTGACCGGCAACTACACCGTCAACCTGTGGCGTCAGTTCGCTGCGTCCGATCCCGACGGCGACTTCGTCTGGTGGACCGGCAAGAACGCCGTTGGTCCGCTCACGCTGAACATCGCTCGTCTCAACGATCCGCAGGTCAACGCAGCGCTCGACAAGGCTCGTGCGTCGAATGACCCCGCAGTTCGTAAGCAGGCCTACGCCGATCTTCAGAAGCGTCAGACCGAATTGGCTCCGTACATCTGGCTTTCGCACACCCAGTGGGCGATCGGTGCGGCCAAGAACGTCCGCAACATCACGAACCAGACCCTCCCCGACGGACAGGCAGCACTGCCGTTCCAGCGTGGCGAGGTTCGCCTCACGCAGACCTGGGTCGAGTAACGACTCCAGCATTGCGTAGTTGTTGAAAGGGCCCGGCGCGATTGCGCCGGGCCCTTTCACTTTTTCCGCTCGTTCAACTTCCCCGACGCGACGCGATGTTTGGGGTTACTGTGCGCGTCGGGGGTGGTCGACATGGGTGTGAACTCACGAGTTCGTCACGTTGTTTCGGTGGTCGCAGCAGTTGTTGCGCTCGCGGTGTTCGCTGCGGCATGTGGAGGGTCGAGTTCGGGAGGTTCCTCGAACGACGCCAACGCGAGTTCCGACATCACGGTGAAGGCGTCCGGAGCGCCAATCGCTGGTGGCACGGTGAAGTTCGGAACCGAAGCTGAATCCGATGGCTTTAATCCGACAACAAATAGGTGGGCAGTGTCGGGCCACATGGTCGGTTCGGCGGTATTCGATCCTCTCGCGGCATACGACGAAAACGGCAAAGCACAGCCGTACCTTGCAAAGGGGTTTACACCGAGCGCCGATTTCAAAACCTGGACGATTGAGTTACGTCCCAACGTGAACTTCTCCGATGGA
>JALQSZ010000173.1 GCA_023264135.1 Acidimicrobiales bacterium | reverse complement strand
CGTGTTGGTCTGCGTTCCGCCTCCAGCAATTGGCGTTGGTCTGGCGGTGTGCGACCGGCTTCGCCGAGCAGCGGCGTCGTCGCCTGAGTGATCGGTCGACGCCCCGTCGTTAGACGATCGTGACGGTGCGGGTGTCCCAACCGGTGAACCCATCGACGGCATTGGGTGTGATGTCGCCAGTTTGCACTTGACCGTCGGTGGAGATGCAGCGCACGGCGATGTCGTGGCTTCCCTTGGTGGCGTTCCAATCGAAGAACCATTGACGCCACACGCCGCCTGACAGTGCGTCAGCGAGAGTTGCTTGATGCCATTGGCCATCGATCTGCACTTCGACTGCGGCGACACCACTGTTTGGTGCCCACGCCACACCAGCAATGGTGACCACGCCTTCGGGTTGACGCGCCCCACTCCGAGGCACGTCAATGCGAGAGGAAAGTTTGATCGGGCCGTTCTTGGCCCAGCCTTGTTGAATCCAGTACCCGTTGAACGCGTCCCATCGCGTGAGTTCAATTGAATACAGCCATTTGGTGGATGACACATAGCCGTACATGCCCTCAACAACGAGACGCGCAGGAAACCCATTGACTGGTGGAAGCGGAACGCCATTCATGCCGATGGCGACGAGCGCGGACCGACCGTCGTATGCCGCGGCGGTGGGGAATCCTGCGGTGAATCCATCGACGGACGTGCCGACGATCTGCTCTCCAGTCGGTTCGACACCAACTTGATCAAGCAATGTGCGAAGTTCGACGCCTTGCCACACCGCAGTACCAATCAACGTTCCACCAACGCGGTTGGAGACGCATGCGAGCGTGACCGGTGCTTCAACCTGCGGCATCGCTAAGAGGTCGTCGTAGCTCAGAGTGATGGGCGAACGAACGTTGCCTTTGATGTCCATACGCCAAGTTGCGAGATCAACCTTCGGAACACTGAACGCGGTGTCGATGCGAAAGAAGTCGTCGTTCGGCGTGATGAGCGGTGTGATGCCTGCGATGTCCAAATTTGGCGTTGACGCAACCGAACGAAGTTGCTGCGGCAGCGTCGCCACCGGCGAGGGGAGTGTGATGTCGGGGGCGACTGAGGCAGTGCCGCCGCTTGAACCGCCGGAGGAAAGCACCTTGGCGCCGACAGCGGCGACTGCTGCAGTTGCGGCTGCAATGCCGCTCCAGCGCAGGAATGATCGGCGAGTGCCGAGGACCCGCCGATTGTTTGCAGGTGGGGATTCCTCGGCGCTGGGCTCGTCCATGTCGTTATTCAATCCCGACGCCATCGCAGAACGACGGCTGGGCGTGAGAAAAACCTCCGCCCCGACTGCCTACCGACCGGTAGGTAGGCTACGGTTCGCCTTTCCTCCCCCCGCAGGAAGGCCCTCAGTGGACCACTCCAGCAGCACCCAAACTCGAACTTCTCAGACCGCCCTTGAGCGCCCCGCCGACGAGAAGGTGAATTGGGTCAGTTCGATTCCGTTTCTTGCGTTCCACGTTGTGGCCCTCGTCGGAACGATCGTTTTCGGCATCACGCCGATCGCGCTTGTGCTGTTCATTGTGATGGTGTGGGGTCGGGTGTGGTTCATCACTGCGGGATATCACCGCTACTTCGCTCATCGTTCGTATCGCACCAATCGCGCCTTTCAACTTTTCCTCGCTGTCGGCGGCGTGATGTGTGTGCAGAAGGGGCCGCTCTGGTGGGCCGGTCATCACCGAGATCATCACCGCAATAGCGACACCGAAGCCGACGTTCATTCACCGATGAAAGGCTTCTGGTGGAGTCATGTCGGATGGATTCTGTGCGACAAGTTTGCCGAGCCGCCGATCGACCGCATCAAAGACTTCGCGAAATATCCCGAGCTTCGATTCGTTGAAAAATGGAATGGCACCTTTGCGTGGGCGACAGCGTTGCTGTGTCTGCTCATCGGTGGATGGTCAGGGTTGTTCTTCGGCTTCTTCATGGGAACCGTGGTGCTGTGGCACAACACGTTCCTCGTGAATTCCGTTGCGCATGTATTTGGTCGACGTCGCTATGTCACTGACGACACGAGTCGAAACAACTTTCTCATCGCGCTCACAACGCACGGCGAGGGATGGCACAACAATCACCACTACTACCAAGCCTCTGCTCGCAACGGATTTTTCTGGTGGGAAATTGATCTCACCTATCAGTCGTTACGAGTGCTGTCTTGGCTCAAGATCGTTCGTGATCTCAAAGTTCCTTCACGAGAACAACTCGAGGCCAATCGAATTGCTGATGGCAATGTCGATATCGGCATGGAGCGCGCCGAACTGATTCGGACTGGCGCCGAACCGGTTTCTGTGTGAATTGATGCGGTGAACTGATGCGCTTCGGTCCCTTGAAGGGATCGGAAACGATTAGTTCTGGCGGTGACGAGCGTTCATCAGTCGAACGGTGCCGGTCTTGGACCGGATCACGAGCGACTGGGTTGTCACGAAACCTGCACTGACGTGCACGCCCTTGAGCAGTTCGCCATCGGTAATGCCCGTCGCAGCGAAGAAGCAGTTGTCGCCAGCGACGAGGTCGTCGGTGGAAAGGACCTTGGTGAGGTCGTACCCAGCGGCAATGGCGGCATCGCGTTCACCGTCGTTGCGCGGCCACAGTCGACCTTGAAGTTCGCCACCCATACCCTTGAGGGCTGCAGCGGCGATGACACCTTCGGGCGTGCCGCCGATGCCGAACATGATGTCGGCACCAGAGTCGGGCCATGCAGTGGTGATGGCTCCGGCAACGTCGCCATCGGGGATGAGGCGAATACGAGCGCCGGCTTCGCGGATTTCAGCAACGAGATCGTCGTGACGATCGCGATCAAGAACGACTGCGGTGACGTCGCGGATATCAATGCGCTTTGCTTTCGCGACGGCTTTCAAATTTTCCGTCGGTGAAAGTTCGATGCTGCACAGACCAACGAGTTCTGGTCCGACTGCAAGCTTCTCCATGTACACGCACGGACCTGGATCAAACATCGATCCCTTTTCTGAAAGCGCGATCACCGCAAGCGCGTTGCCGCGACCTTTGGAGGTGAGGGTGGTGCCATCGATCGGATCGACTGCGATATCGCATTCGGGCGGCGTGCCATCGCCAATGCGCTCACCGTTGTAGAGCATCGGGGCTTCGTCCTTCTCGCCTTCGCCGATGATCACCGTGCCGTCCATTGAGACGGTACGAAGCGCGAGGCGCATGGCATCGACAGCGGCGCCATCGGCGCCTTCCTTGTCGCCACGGCCCATCCAGCGGCTGGCAGCGAGGGCGGCGGCCTCGGTTACGCGAACGAGATCGAGGGCAATGTTGCGGTCAAGAGGCACGTCAGTCATGGGGGCAGACGATACTGCCTTCACCCCGCCCGACCGGATCCTCAAGCAGGTACGGCGATACCCTCGCCCCATGGTGGCGCTGGCCGAACTTGAGATCTTCTGCTCTCGCCCTCACGCGCCAACTCGGCGGGTCGCGCTTGGCTCGAGTTACCTCCCGTGTGAGCCGACTCCTGGCTTTGGTGGCGTGTTGCTCGGAGGCGTCGTCGCTCGGTTCGTCGCGGAGATCGACCCCGAGATGATTCCTGATTTGGAGTCGCTTACCCATGAACTTGAGTCCGGTCGACGAGTCGCGCAACCCCGACTTCGATTTCGATTGCAGGTCGACACGGTGGGGCTCAATGCGGTGACGCATCGGTTGGTGGGCAGCGGCGAGTCGCTCGCATTTGAGTTCGACGAACGATGCGCACCCGAACAACAGATCCTCGGCGCGGTGTATGCCGCTGGTGCGCTTGCGCCGTCGGTACGACGGCCGGTGATGGCGATTCTGCGCCGCGCGATTTCGTGGGGAGGTCCGGTCGGGCCTGAACTCATCGCGTCGTTGAGCGGTTTTCGCGGGGGAGTGTCGGGTTCTCGCTCGGCGGTAGGCGATCCGGTGAAGTGGGCGCTCGAGCGGCTTGGTTTTGCTCGCGAAGCG
>JALQSZ010000172.1 GCA_023264135.1 Acidimicrobiales bacterium | reverse complement strand
CAGTCGTGCCTTACCAAATGCGAGCGCAAGCCTTCTCAATGGTTGGCGTCTACATCTTCCTTATGGGCGGTTTCTTCGGCGGCCTTCTTACCGGTGCGTTCTCCGATGCGTTCGGACAACGCACCGCACTCACCGTTGTCATTCCGCCCGCGGCACTCATCGGCGGCTTCATGATCATTTATGGATCCCGTTACATGAAGCGCGATATTTCGCTCACCGTTTCGGAACTTCTTGAAATGCAGGCAGAACAAAAGCGCATGGCGGAAGACCCGGAAAACATTCCGGTACTTCAGGTGCGCAATGTCGACGCGTCGTACGGAACCCTCCAGGTGTTGTTCGATGTGTCGTTCGAAGTGAAGAAGGGCGAGTGCCTTGCACTTCTCGGAACAAACGGAGCCGGAAAGTCCACGATTCTTAAATCAATTTCTGGTCTTCTGAATCCCGACCGTGGTGTTGTGCGCATGAACGGGCGCACCATCACACTTGTCGACCCGCAATATCGCGTTGCAATGGGCATGATGCAGATTCCCGGCGGCGAAGCGGTCTTCCCGTCGATGACGGTCAGCGAGAACCTCGATCTTTGGAGTCAGTTGATCGAGGACAAGCAAAAGCGCGCAGAGCGCATCGATGCAACGTTCGAGGTCTTCCCCGAACTTCTTCACCTCGTCGATTCGAAGGCCGGTTCGTTGTCAGGTGGTCAGCAGCAGATGCTGGCTCTTGGCAAAGCGATCATGCTCGAACCCGAACTTCTTCTTATCGACGAACTCTCGCTCGGACTCGCACCAATCATCGTGCAACGTCTGCTCGAGATCGTTGAGAACCTGAAACAACAAGGAACCACCATGGTGCTTGTCGAACAGTCCGTGAACGTCGCACTCTCGGTTGCCGACCGAGCGGTGTTCATGGAACGAGGCCAAGTGAAGTTCGAAGGTCCTGCCCAAGAACTCATGGAACGCGACGACCTCTTGCGGGCCGTGTTCCTTAGTGGAGAGGGGGCCTGATCATGTTCGCACTGACCATTAGCGGCGACATCGTCCTTTCCGGAATCGTTCAGGGCCTTGTGTACGCACTCGTTGCGTTTGGCCTCGTCCTGATCTTCCGCGCCACCGGCGTCATCAACTTCGCTCAAGGCCAAATCGGCGCCTTCGGCGGCTACGCGATGGCGTTGCTGTTCTTGCAGTACCACATCCCCTACGGATGGTCGATGCCCCTTGCATTGCTGATCGGCGTCGTACTCGGTGTTGCATCAGAACTCATTTTGCGACGCCTCTTCACGCAACCGCGGTTGTTGTTGTTTGTCGCGACCCTTGGACTTACGCAGCTCATTCAGTTGCTGCAGTTACGACTTCCCATCCCCGATGATCTTTCAGGAAATGCGACCTACCCCGTCCTGATCGGCGGCCGCTGGGACATCCTGGGCATGACAGTCACAGGCCCGATGGTCACGATCATCGTTGCGGTACCGATTCTCATGCTCGGTCTCACATGGCTGCTGCAAAAGTCGAAGTTCGGCCGTCAGGTTCGGGCAACCGCTGACAATGCACCGTCAGCTCAACTCGCGGGTATTTCCATTCGGGCCGTCTCGACAAAGGTGTGGGGACTTGCCGGTCTGCTCGCGGTTATCGCGTCATTACTGATCGCTCCCGTCCAGGGCGGCGGCATCGCCACCGTGGGCACCGGCCTCGGACCGACACTCCTTCTTCTGTCGCTCACCGCGGCAATGTTTGGCCGCATGCGCTCCTTCGGCATGACGGTCGTTGGAGGCATCATCGTCGGTGTCGTCAACATGCTGTTTGTCACCTGGGGTCAGGTCGGCGAAGTTCCACAGGGCTCCAACATCGCCGCGATCTTCGTCATTCTCCTGCTGCTCATTCTGTTCAATGGCCGCGGCAGCGGCATGACCGCCGACGATTGGCAGTTCACGACCAAGCTCAAAGCCGCCAACGAAGAACTGCGCAAGCATCCGCTGTATCGCACCTCAACTGCAGTTGGCCTTGGCCTTCTCGTTGCTGGCGCACTTCTGCTTCCCCAGATTTTCGAGAAGCCCACCGACTGGTTGCGCTACTCCGAAATCCTCATCTGGATCATTGCGGCGCTTTCCGTCACGGTGCTCACCGGCTGGGCCGGTCAGCTTTCGCTCGGCCAGTTCGGTTTCGTGGCGATTGGCGCGTACTTCACCGTGAAGTTCTCCGATGGTTTGCCTATCCCCGTCGCCATTCTTTTCGGCGTCGCATTCGGTGCACTTGCAGCACTCATCATCGGCGTGCCCGCATTGCGCATCAAGGGTCTGTTCCTCGCCGTCATCACACTCGGATTCGGTTTGATGGTGAGAAATTGGCTCATCTTCAACAGCGCGCTGTCCACGAATGGTGGTATCGCACACCTCGCGGCCAACCGTGCGAAGGGATACAAGCTGCTGTTCTGGACGGTCAAGGGGAACAACTTCCACGGGGTCTACTGGTTCTGCCTCTTGGTCACGGTGCTCGCAATTTTGTTGGTCTGGCAGATCCGTCGCACCGGCGTTGGTCGCTCGATTATCGCGGTGCGAGATAACGAACTCACTGCCTCTGCCTACACCGTCTCGCCGACGGCGAAGAAGATCATCGCCTTCGCAATCTCTGGCGGCCTCGCCGCACTCGCTGGTGGTCTTCTTCCCCTCGTGTCTGCGCAGCTCGAGATCAGCCCCAACGGCGGATGGTTCGATGTTGAGCAATCACTTCGAATCGTTGCCGTCGCAGTTGTAGGCGGTATCGCTTCAATCACCGGCGCCATCCTCGGCGTACTCGTGATCATTGCGCTACCGATCTTGTTCGACGGCACGCCTCAGGTGAAGTTGTTCGCTTCGAGTATCGGCATGCTTGTCGTGCTTCTGTACTTCCCTGGCGGCCTTATTTCGATCATTCACGCAGGTCGCGACATGCTGCTTGGCTGGCTCGCCAAGCGCACTGCTTGGGAGCCAAAGCGCAATACGCAAACCGGCTCGGTCAGTTCGTTGGCGTCAGTAAAGACCCACGACGAAACCAGCGCCATGCCACTTGTCGCCACCGATGTCACCGTTCGATTCGGTGGACGCGTTGCCGTCGACAAGGCATCTATCACCGTGAAGCCTGGCGAAATCGTTGGCCTCATCGGCACGAATGGTGCAGGCAAGTCAACCCTCATGAATGCGGTGAGCGGTTTCGTTCCGAGCACTGGCACGATCGAAATCTTCGGCACTGAAGCACAGAACCGTTCCGCTCCTCGTCGTGCTCGACTCGGCATTGGTCGAGCGTTCCAGAATGCGCGCCTGTTCTCTTCGCTCAGTGTTCGTGAAACGCTCATGGTGGCCCTTGAGGCTCGTGAACGTTCGCTGCTTGTTCCCTCAATGCTTTCGCTACCGCCTTCTCCTCAACGTGAGAAGCGAAAGAGGAAGCAAGCAAACGAGATCATCGGCTATCTCGGCCTCAGTCGCTATGCCGATGCACTTCTCGGCGAACTCTCCACCGGTACTCGTCGAATCGTTGAACTCGGCGCACTGCTCGCTCTCGACAGCGAACTGCTCCTTCTCGATGAACCGACTGCTGGTGTTGCTCAAAAGGAAACCGAAGCATTCGGTCCGCTCATTGAGTCGATTCGCAAAGAACTTGGAGCATCGATCCTCATCATCGAGCACGACATGCCGATGGTCATGTCGATTTCCGATCGGATCTACTGCCTTGAAGCTGGCTGCGTGATTGCCGAAGGCGAGCCCAACGCGATCCGCAACAATCCCGCAGTAATTGCGTCGTACCTCGGAACCGACGAACGAGCGATTGCTCGTTCTGATTCCTAGGAGCGCAACGCCGCCACGAAGCGTCGCACAAACTGAGACTTACTGTTCGCTGGCGAGGATCTTCATGACCTCGCCAGCGTCGCGTCCAGACCTCAAGGCCTCGGCCATGAGTTTCATCGGCCGATCAATATGGTTGAAGAACGCGAAGTACCCCTCGCATAAATAGTTGAGGCCGTCT
>JALQSZ010000171.1 GCA_023264135.1 Acidimicrobiales bacterium | reverse complement strand
ATGCTTGAAGCCTCCCCCGAATGCATCGGCCCCGCGCTTCCAACTTGTGAAGTGAAGATCATGGACGACGAAGGAAATGAACTCCCCGAGGGCGGCGAAGGAAACATCTGCGTTCGCAGTCCGCTGCTTATGAACGAGTACTGGCGCCACCCCGCCGCGAATGCAGAAGCGTTCTTCCCTGGCCGCTGGTTCAACACCGGAGATTTCGGACGCATCGAAGGCGGATGCATTTACATCGCGTCACGCAAACGCGACCTCATCATCCGCGGTGGAGAAAACATCTACCCGTTTGAAATTGAAAACTGCATCGAAGAGATGCCCGGCGTAATCGAAACCGCAGTTATTGGCGTCGATCACGACATCCTCGGCCAAGAGGTCAAGGCCATCATCGTGATCGCACCCGATACCAACATCACCGATCTCGACGTGCACGAACACTGCAAGAAGTCGCTTTCGGTCTACAAAATTCCGGCCTATGTCGAACTGCGCACCGAGCGGCTTCCTCGCAATCCAAGCGGGAAGATCCTCAAGCATGTGCTCGCCGACGGAAGCGATGCTGGGTTCGTCGAGGAATAGTTCGCCGCTCCCCTAGGCATCGAGCGCAACGGCCCAGGCCCCCAGCGCATCCCACAATGCTGTTCGATTCTTCGAAATCGAATGGTTGTGCCCGGCACCAGCGAGCACGAACGTTTCCACCGAAGGTGCTGAACTCAACAGCGCTTCAACGTTGGCGATGTCACCGGCAATGTCGTTCTCGCCAAGGCCAACGAAAACAGGGACCTGAATCGACGCGAGCGCAAGGTTTGAACTTCCCGGGATCATTGACGTCAGTCCACAGAGCGCGAGCAGTGAACTCGACGCTGCACCGAGCAACTGTCGCGCTCCGGCGATTGCTCCAGGATTCAATAGATCAGAACTCGTTGTTGAGCCTGGAACGAGCGCGGTGCCAAATCGTTCGCGTACCAATTCGGCAAGCACTGGTTCGAGACGTTCGTAGTCGTTCGCATACGACAACTCGGCTGCGGTCAGATACTCAGGAAGTCCGGCGCCGCCGAAACCAAGAAACGCGACAGCATCGAACGAACGGTGATGCCATTGCGCGTGCGCGACGATCAGCGCGCCCATTGAATGGCCGAGACCAATAAGGCGAGTCGGCTCAAACAAATCCATTGCGTGGGCAACGAGCTCCGATAACGCTCCGTGATCAACCTCAGCGACAACACGAGGATTCAACGTGTAGGCATCATCGGGAATCGAGCTCTCACCCACTCCGGGATGATCGACAACCGCAACGGCGAGACCGAAATGATCGGCGAGGTACCGGGCCATCGACCACTCCCCCGGCAAACCGTCGGGAAGATCGAAATACAACCGGTTCATTCCGCCACCGGGAAAGCACACCAGCAGCGGAGCCGCTTCGACCCCGTCAGGCACATAGAGATCGGCGGCGAGCACCTCAACGCCAGCAGGACCCAAGCCGCCTACATCGAGATCCAGCCGTTCCCCCCGAGCCATACCGCAGCGTAGGCCTCAGGCGTCCTGACAACACCGTGTGGGCTATTGCCAAAAGTGTTTTGGTCAGTCAAGATGGCCCCCATGACCGGTGTTCTGGGGGGAATCCGGGTCATCGCTCTCACCACTGGGATCGCTGGCCCAATGACATCGATGCTGCTGGCCGATAACGGCGCTGACGTAGTGAAGGTCGAACCACCCGGTGGCGACCCGACTCGGCTCACGGAAACTGGCGCACGCGTTTGGGCCCGAGGCAAGCGAAGCATTGAGCTCGACGTGAACGACCCGGTTCAACGTGAACAACTCCTCGCACTCATTGATCGCGCCGATGTCGTTGTCGAGAATTTTGATCTCGGTGTCACCCAACAACTCGGTCTTGATTGGGAAAAGTTACGCGAGCCCAATCCACAACTTGTGATGTGTTCGATCACGCCCTACGGCCGCCATGTCGATTTCAAAGATCGCCCGGGAATCGACGCACTCGTTGCCGCCCGCACCGGCCTTCACTGGGAACAACGCGGCTGGGTCGGCACGGCGATTGGTCGACTGTGTGAGTTGCCAATCGAACTTGAAGATCTCGACATTCCACCCGGTTGTTTTGATGGACCAGATCGCGAAGGTCCGCTCTTTCCCCAATCGCGCTGGCCAAGTCTTGGTGCGGCGTTCCTCGCTGTCACCGGCATCAGTGCAGCGTTACGAGCGCGTCTCCACACAGGGCGCGGGCAATGGGTCGAGACCTCGCTACTGCAAGGCGTTCTCGTCAGCACCGCCGGAGGTTGGCAGCGACCGGAACACCCAGATGCCGACGGCTACATGTGTTGGATCTTTGATCCGCGCGGAAGTAAAGGCCATTTCCAATGCGCCGATGGCAATTGGATTCAGAACTGGGTTCCCAATCCCTCATTCACGTTGGGAGTTTCTGAGGGCGACGCAATCAATGTCGATGGCGTGAACAAGCCAACGAACGATCCTTCGCGAATCGGCCCCGACTACAGCGAACTCGTCGTGCTTGCGCACTATCACCCACAAATGAAAGAGGCGTACGCAAAGTTCCCTGCGCAAGATTGGCTCGACGCTGCCGCTCAGGTTGGCATTCCGATGCAACCCGCGCGCCGACCAGAAGACGCGCTGAACGATGCCGCGCTCATCGATGAAGGAATCGTTGTCACGGTTGATGATCCCGAGGTTGGCCCCATTCGCCACGTTGGACTCGTCTACGAAATGACAAAGACACCTGGCAAGGTGCAAGGCCCCGCTCCGACTGTGGGCCAACACACCGACGAGCTTCTCGCTGAACTCAACATCCCGTTCGACAGAACAACGAGTGGAAAGAGTGGCTCGCTCAAGAGTCCGCTCGAAGGACTCCTCGTTCTTGATCTCGGGTTGGCCATCGCCGGGCCGTTCAGCACGCAGTTGCTTTCCGATCTCGGCGCAACGGTTATCAAGGTGAACACCACCTACGACATGTTCTGGCACTCCACCCACATTGCGTTTTGTGCAAATCGCGGCAAGCAATCCATCTCCATCAACCTCAAAGATCCACGAGGCCTCGCAGTCCTGCACGAGCTGGTGAAACGTGCCGATGTCGTTCAGCACAACATGCGCTACGAAGCTGCGGTTCGACTCGGCGTTGACTACGAATCACTCATCAAGATCAAGCCCGATCTCGTCTATTGCCACAGCTCGGGCTTCGACAAGAGTCGCGCGCATCTCCCCGGCAACGATCAGACCGGCGCGTGTCTTGCTGGCGTCGAATATGAAGACGGTGGAATGGCCGATGGCGGAAAGCCCATTTGGAGCCTCACCTCATTTGGCGACACCGGCAACGGATTCCTCGCAGCAATCGCGATCATCCAGGCGATCTATCACCGAGAACTCACGGGCGAGGGCCAGTTCCTTTCCACATCAATTCTTGCGGCGTGTCTTCTCAACTCTTCCTATGCGTGGGTTGATGCAGTCAGCGGCGAAGGAGTTGAACGCCCGAAGGTCGACGGTCAGATGTTCGGACTCGGTGCGCGCACTCGCCTCTATGAAACTGCCGATCATTGGCTGTGCCTTGCCGTGCAGGACGACACACAATGGTCAGCGCTTGGAACTGTGACTGGAATCGAAGAGCTCGCGTCATTGTCGGACCCTGACGCGATCGATGCGCTCACCGTCGCATTCCGCACCCGCTCGGCAACAGCGTGGTTCGACGAACTCGACCGCGCCGGAATCCCCTGCGAAATCGAAGATGATCAGTTCTGTCTTCGTTTATTTGATGATCCGCAGTTTCGAGATGCCGGTCTTGTGACCACGATGCAACAGGCGCAGGTCGGTCGCTTCGATCACTTCGCCCACATGTGGTCGTTCTCGGAGACGCCTACACGGATCGCGGGTCCGCCCCTCATCGTCGGCCACGACACCGTCGAACTCATGAAGGAACTAGGCATTCCGCAAAACGACATCGACGAGCTCCTTGCCGATGGCGTCGTCCTTCAATCC
>JALQSZ010000170.1 GCA_023264135.1 Acidimicrobiales bacterium | reverse complement strand
AAGTTCAGGACGACAACGAGCAGTACACGACCCTGACCGTTTCGACCCAGAAACACATCGGCGTGAACTTCACCTCTGCCGAATTGACGATGCAGTTGGATGACTTCGCAGAGCGCGTTCTCAAGCCGCGTATCTCGCAGTTGGCTTCCAGCATCGACGCCGACGTTGCCAATGCGTACAAGAACATCTACGCATCGGTTGGCACCCCCGGCACCACTCCAGCCACTTCGCTGGTTCTGCTGCAAGCGCAACAGAAACTGAACGAAAACGCTGCCGTGATGAACCCGCGCTACGCAACGGTTAACCCCGCTGCCAACGCTGGTCTGGTCGAAGGGATGAAAGGTCTGTTCAACCCAACGGATACCATCAGCAAGCAGTTCAAGAACGGCATGATGGGCACCGGCGTTCTCGGGTTTGACGAGATCAATATGTCTCAGTCGATCAAGCAGCATACGACTGGTAACTGGGGCACCTCGATCACCGTTACTTCGACGGTTTCGACCCAAGGCCAATCGACGCTTGGTATCTCGTTCACTGGCTCCAGCAAAACCTGGAACGTCGGCGACGTGTTCACCATCGCTGGCGTGTACGCTGTCAACCCACAGACCCGCGAATCAACTGGCTCGCTCCAACAGTTCGTTGTGACCGCTGCTGCTTCGGGTTCTTCGACCGCTACCCTGAGCATTTCGCCGGCGCTTTACACGTCGGACAACGCTCTGGCCACGGTTGATAGCTTCCCACAGGCTTCTGCTGCTGTGACCATGCTTGGTTCGGTGGGCGAGCCAATCAACCCCGAAGCATGGATGTGGTACTTCGAACACATTGGTGGCGGTCGTTGCCCGATTGTCGACACGTGGTGGCAGACCGAAACCGGCGGCATGATGATCACGCCGTTGCCTGGTGTCACCACCCTCAAGCCGGGTTCCGCGTGTTTCGCATTGCCCGGTATCGGGGTCGAAGTTGTCGATGAAGAGGGACATCCCATAGAGCGTGGTGGTGGCTATCTCACGTTGACGCGTCCGTGGCCGGGCATGTTGCGCGGTATTTGGGGGAACCCCGAGCGCTACAAGGACACCTACTGGAGCAAGTATCCGGGCCGTTATTTCGCCGGTGATGGCGCCAAGATCGACGACGACGGCTACCTCTGGTTGCTCGGTCGTGTCGACGATGTCATGAACGTCTCGGGTCATCGCATCTCCACCACGGAAGTGGAAAGCGCGCTCGTTGATCACACGTCTGTCGCTGAAGCTGCAGTGGTTGGCGCCAATGACGACCTCACAGGCCAAGCAATCGTCGCTTATGTCATTGTGCGTGGGGGAGTGACCGCCGACGACGCCTTGGTGAACGATCTGCGGGCTCACGTCGCAACAAAGATCGGACCAACGGCACGACCAAAGCGCGTCATCATCGTTCCTGATCTTCCGAAAACTCGAAGCGGAAAGATCATGCGGCGCCTCTTGCGCGACATCGCTGATGGTCACGAACTTGGCGACACCACAACGCTTGCCGATCCATCAGTTGTCGATGCCATTCGTGAAAGTGCACTGCACGGACCAGGCAGTGGCTCGTGACATCGACGCCAGAGAATTGGCGATGGCGTGAAGGGCCCGTTGCGCCTGGCCCGACCGTTGTCTTCGATGTGGATGGCGTTTTGTCCAACGCCAGCGATCGCCAACATCACATCGCGAATCGTGACTGGAATGCATTCTTCGAAGCCTGCGGTGACGACGAAGTCATTCACGAACTTGCACGTTTGCTCAGTCTTTTAGCGCCGGACCTACACGTCGTGTTGCTCACCGCTCGACCATTACGCGTGCAGCCGCAAACTCTTGAATGGCTTGCTCGTCACGAACTGCGCTGGGACTTGTTGTGCATGCGCGAAGACCGTTCCGGTCAAGAAGCGTGGGAATTCAAAAAGCGCACAGTTGGGCAACTTCGTGAGTTCGGACTCGATCTCAAACTGGCGTTTGAAGACGACCGAAAGAACGCCGACATGTTCCACGGCGAAGGTGTCCCGTGCGTCTACATCCACTCGGGGTATTACGAATAACGAGCGCTGCGATTAGTCGCGGAAGTTTTCGAACTGCAGAGGGATCTCAAGATCAACCTCTTTCAGTCCGGCAATGACGGCCTGAAGGTCGTCGCGCTTCTTGCCGGTGACGCGAACTTGTTCACCCTGGGTTTGTGACGACACACCCTTCAGGCCGAGTTCTTTGATCGCCTTGTTGACGGCCTTGGCTTTTTCGCTCGAAATGCCGGCAACGATTTTGACGGTCTGGCGAACAGTTCCGCCCGCGGCGTCTTCGACCTTGCCGTAGTCGAGCGATTTCAGCGACACCTTGCGCTTCACCAACTTCTCTTCAAGAACTTGGCGCACGGCGTTCAAACGATCGGCATCGCCGATGCCATTTCAATGGAGAGGTCCTTCAACTCAATCGACGAGTTGGTGTTTTTGAAGTCGAAGCGAGTGGTGAGTTCTCGTGAGGCCTGGTCGACCGCGTTGCGGACTTCCTGCTCATCAACCTCGGACACAACATCGAAGCTCGGCATGGGTTTCCTCGTTCCGTCGACGCGCCCGTGTGGGCGAACGTTGCGTGGTTTCCGTCCGGCAGCCCCGCCCGACGGGCGGGGAGCCGGATGGTGGGCCGGGATGGATTCGAACCATCGAAGGCAGAACCGACGGGTTTACAGCCCGTTCCCTTTGGCCGCTCGGGCACCGACCCTGAAGGGCGAAACCTTAGCGGAGCGCTGACTACCCTCCGAAAGTGGTGAGGTGGCTTAGAGCATTCGCTGCATGATCACGACATCGAGCCATTTGCCGAATTTCCGGCCGACTTCACGCTCGGTTCCCACAATGTCGAAGCCAAGTGAGCCATGGAGCCCGATTGACGCATCGTGACCCCCGACGATTCGGGCCATGACCGCATGGAAACCTCGGGTCGAGGCGATGTCGAGAATCTCGGCCAAAAGGGCTCGGGCCACACCTTGGCCCCGAAAGTCGGAGTGGATATAGACCGAATCTTCCACCGTGGTGGCGTAGGCGGGTCGGTCTCGGTAGGGGGAGAGCGAGGCAAAGCCCACGACCTGCCCATCGATTTCGGCGACAACTACCGCCATGGCCCCTGATCGTTGGTCGAGCCAGGCCAACTGGTCCTCGAGGGAACGGGGGACAAGGTCGAAGGTCACGGTGGAGCCGGTGACCTCGGCGTTGTAGATCTCGCGGGTCGCTTCGGCATCTTCGGGACGGGCGAGACGAAGGTTCACGTCCGTCACCGTACCGGGGGCCTCGGTGGTGAGTTGGGAATCCCCTGTGGGGCGTGGCAAGATAACGCCTCCTTTGTCGGGCTCGCCCGACGCGCCCCCTTAGCTCAGTCGGCAGAGCGTTTCCATGGTAAGGAAAAGGTCGACAGTTCGATTCTGTCAGGGGGCTCTGTGCCGGAAGGGCTCCGCCCAACCGGCCAACATGTCGGCGTAGCTCAGCTGGTCAGAGCACTCGGCTCATAATCGAGTGGTCGTCGGTTCAAGTCCGACCGCCGACACCAATCGGTAATCAGTTACCAAGTCGCAGTACCCGCAACACGCAGCACTCAGTCAGACGTACAAATACAGGCAAACGCCACGAAAGGCACCAGGAGAAAACCATGGCACGCGAGAAGTTCGAGCGGACCAAGCCCCACGCGAATGTGGGCACGATGGGTCATATCGATCATGGTAAGACCACGTTGACCGCGGCGATTACGAAGGTGTTGGCGGATGCTGATCCGTCGAACAACTCGTTTACTGAGTTCGCGAATATTGATAAGGCGCCTGAAGAGCGTGAGCGTGGTATCACGATCAACATTTCTCATGTTGAGTATGAGACCCCGAATCGTCATTACGCGCATGTTGATATGCCGGGTCACGCTGATTACATCAAGAACATGATCACTGGTGCCGCGCAGGTTGATGGCGCGATTCTTGTTGTGTCGGCTGCTGATGGTCCGATGCCCCAGACTCGTGAGCACG